>CAIVHI010000481.1 GCA_903905685.1 uncultured Bacteroidota bacterium
CCGGTTTAAACAACTCTTTTGCGCGTATTTCAGCCAAGGCCAAATGGGTGCCTGCTACCGGTACGAAACTGAGCATGGCGAACAATAAGGCCACGGCGCCCGAAATCAACCTTCGCGGGCTGCTCTGCGAGCCCATTGCCACCACGGTGCATGTGCAGCGGCCTGTGCACCACAACAGAATCGTCGGGTTGAATCAACCCACTGTGCCCACCACCCACAACCGGCACATCTGACCCTACCGGAAAGGCCATATTGGCGGGCATTATGACGAGGAATAGGGGAGTGATTTTCCTGTTTTACGAACAAACACCGATTTCAATTTGCGTAGGTGGGATGTTTTGTAGGGTGCAAACATCCGACTTATGCCGGTTCGGAAAATCGACTTACCTCAAGTAGTGGAGCCACCCGCCGTTTAATGGTTATTGTCAACTTGGGAAACCCGCAATGCGTTTTCAGGCACCGATTTTTGAACAAATGCGATACTTTTAGGAAACACCCCGACCCATTGCATAGCATGCCGCAGCACCCGGCCGAGCCTTGATGTAGCGGAAATATTTAAAAAAAATTCGTTTTCAGTGACAAGGAACAAAATTTTTCAAAATAAAACGCTAATTTTATTTGGATTTCCACAGTCAATTAAATCCAATTTTAAAACATGGTTATGAAAACTCGACTTTACATCTTCCTATCGGTGTTGGCGAGCCTTTTGGCACCAAGCTTACTTCATGCCCAAACCGCAGGTTTCACGGCCGATGTGGATTCCGGCTGTGCGCCATTGGTGGTGCATTTCACGAATACATCAACCGGTGCTACGAGTTACCATTGGGATTTGGGGAACGGCACTACCTCGGCATTGACCGATGTGTCGGGCAGCTACCTCACACCGGGAACGTACACGGCAACCCTAATAGCCTACAACGGCACGAGCACCAGTACCAAGACCATGACCATTACCGTATTCCCATCGCCTACCGTGTCATTTGTTGCGCCCGACACCGCAGTGTGTCCGGGCACGGCGGTCAACTTCGTGAGTACCACGGTTGCGGGGGTGCCGGGAGCCCTCACCTACATCTGGAATTTTGGAGATGGCAGTACATCAACGGCAACATCGCCGGGGCATGTCTTTCCCGGACCCGGCTATTACAACATCACCCTATTCGCCACTAATGCAAAGGGATGCCAGAGTTCCGCCACCTATGGCGGATATGTGCACGTCTATACGGCCCCTACGGCCTCGTTCTCGGCTCCCGTAACCACGTTCTGCAATCCGCCGGGTGCCGCTACATTTACGAGCGGCACATCGGGAACCGCGCCATTCACCTATGCCTGGACATTTGGCGACGGGGCTACCTCCACCCTGGCCGACCCGTCCCATACCTATGCCGCCACTGGAACCTATTCTGTCAGGCTGGTGGTTACCGACGGACACGGATGTATGGACACCTTCAACTGGGCCCACTACATCACGGTTACCCAACTCGCGGCATCATTCAACTCCGTTACCACAGCCTGCGTCAACTCTTGGGTGTCGTTCCACAATTCCAGTACGCCCTATGGAAACTGTACCTGGTATTTTGGCGATGGTGACACCTCCACTGCCGACTCCCCCTCACATTTCTATACCACTACCGGGACGTTTACCGTAAAGTTGGTGATACAGACCGGACCATGTACCGATACTGTGACCCATACCATCATCATTACCCCCGGCCCAACCATGGGCATTGTGCCTACCCCTGCCGAACCATGCCCTGCCCCGGTCTCCATCAGTTTTGACGGCACCGGTGTGCCGGCGGGCGCAACAGTGAACTGGACCTTCAGCGATGGAGGCACCGGTAGCGGCAATCCCGACTCCCATAGTTTTGCCACGAACGGCGTGTTTTCTGTAGGCATGTATGTGGCGTTGTCGGACGGCTGCAAGGACACCCTCTACCGTTACGACACCATCTACAACCTATATTTGAATGTTGTGGACACCCCGAAATCGGGCTGTGTGCCGCTCACGGTGCCCTTCAGCGTTAGTGCCGGCACTACGGTGCCGTTGGGTCTGCCGGCAACTTATCCATACGGTATAGCCTCCTATTCCTGGAGCTTCGGCGATGGGTCGGCGGTATCCACCGCCCCAACGCCCACGCACACCTACACCGCCCCCGGCATCTATCACGGCACCATTACCGTAACCACCGCCAATGGATGTACCGTGATGGACACATTCATCCTTAGGGTAGGCGTACCGCCTGTGGAATCTTTTTACGCCACCCCTACACCCGTGTGTGCCGATAGGGCGGTGAGCTTCATCAGCACCTCTACCGGAACCATTACCGACTACTTTTGGCAATTTGGCGATGGTGGCAGTGTAATCGATTCCACCCCGGCCACGAACCACATTTACACCATACCCGGCACCTACTCCGTTACGCTTATCGTGTATGACAATGGCTGCCCCAGTTTGCCCATAACGCTCACCAACTATATCACGGTAGACTCACCGAAGGCATTGTTCATAGACACCTTTATATGTGTGCCCCCCACGAGTGTCGGCTTCATAGACCAATCTATAGGTGCCGACTCGTTGCGGTGGTATTTCGGGGATGGCACGAGCTCCACATTAACCAACCCCACCCATAACTTCCCCACCTTGGGCATTTATACGGTGACGCTCACCACCTACAATGTGCTGAGCGGGTGCCGAGACACCACTACCCAAGTTGTCAACCTCTTTCACCCCACGGTGGTTATGGCGGCCGATGATACAGCGATTTGCCAATGGGGTGTCGTCAATTTCAGTCCGACTATAACGGGAGGCACGGCCACCCAGTACACGTGGCTCATAGACAGCACTTTTGTGAGCGGCTACCCCGGCCCCAACATCTTTACCGACACCTTCAAGAGCACGGGTTGGTATTCGGTATCTGTAGTCATTTTAGACCAACACGGGTGTTTGGATACGTTTACGCGGAGCCACTACATTTTAGTGGCCAAGCCCACCGACAATTTCACGGTGGCCCCGCCGGCGGGGTGCAAGCCGCTGACCGTCACCTTTACCGACGGCAGCACCGATGTGCCCGGAGCGTTCATCACCACTTATACCTGGATGTTCGGAGACGGGAATTCTTCAACGGTGACTACACCGGTTACGACCCACACCTATACGATGGCGGGAACTTTTCCTGTGGAAGAAATAGTTACGGACAATATTGGGTGTAAAGACACCTTGACCAAGCCGTCGCTCATCACCGTTACCAGCCCGCAAGCGGTGTTTTCGGCCAATACCTTTTTTCCTTGCATCAACCAGACAGTCACCTTCACCAACCTGAGTACCGGTATTGTGTCCTCGTTTTGGATTTTCGGAGACGGCGATACCGCCAATACGACCTCGACCAACCATGCCTATGCCGCGACGGGAATATATACCGTGAAACTCGTGGTGATTGATGCCAATGGCTGCACCGATACCGCCACCTACCTCAACTACATCACCGTAACGCAACCCACGGCTTCCTTCTACATGAACGACTCTTTCACCATCTGCATCCCGCTGGAGGTGAATTTCTACAATACCAGTACGGGAGCCGCGAGTTACCAGTGGAGCTTCGGCAATGGCGACCATTCGGTGGCTGTGGACCCTGCCGAGCTGTATGTGGCCAATGGTTACGATACCGTAGCGCTCGTAGCCACCAATGCGTATGGGTGTACCGATACCGCTTATGGGCACGTCAACATATATGGCTATGCGGGCGAATTCAGCTATACCCCCGATTCGGGCTGCACGCCACTTCGGGTATTTTTCAATGCCGGATTGCTGAATGTACCCAACATCATCTGGGACTTTGCCGACGGCATAACGAGCAGCCCAACCACCTCGGATACGATTTCGCACGTCTACATTGTACCCGGAAAGTATGTTCCCAAGCTCATTTTGAGCGACAACACGGGTTGCCAAAACTCGAGTATGGGTAAAGACACCATCAAGGTAGATGCGGTGTTGGCCGGCTTCACGACACTGCCACACCCCGTGTGCCTTGGGGAGCCCATGCAATTTGAAGACACGTCGTTCAGCTACTTCTCTACCGTGCATACTCAGATATGGACCATCAATGGCGGAGACACCACCTCGATTGCCATGCCCACTTACACGTTTGACAGCTTGGGCACCTACCCCGTCACCCTGACGGCTACCGATGGTTGGGGATGCACTGCGGGTATGAGTGGCACGGTAACGGTATTCCCACCGCCGGTAATCACCGTGAGTCCGGACACCACGGTGTGCATTGGAGATGCGGCTACACTTTACGGCTACGGTGGCGTGAGCTATACGTGGTCTCCGGGTGCAACGTTGAGCTGCACCGCCTGCAACCCCACCCATGCAACGCCAACAGTGCCCACCCAATACTTCGTAACCGGCACCGACCATAACGGCTGCAAGGGCACCGACTCCGTAGTTGTACACATCCGTACCAAAACGACGTCGGGAGCAATGGGTAGTGGATACATCTGTTATGGGCAATCGCTGCAACTCAACGATACCGGTGCCACTAAATTTACTTGGATACCTACTACGGGCCTTAATGCCTGGAACATTGCCGACCCCATTGCGTCGCCCTATTCAACCATCACCTACACCGTGGTGGCCCAACTGGGCAACTGCACACCCGACACCAATTACGTGAACGTGGTGGTGCACCCGCTGCCGCAAATAGATGCCGGGCCAGACCAAACGATTGTAGACGGGGCGTCGGCCCTTATCAAGGGGACGGGGACAAGTATAGCCACCATTACCTGGACACCTTCGCAAACCCTCAGCTGCGACAGTTGCTTGAACCCTACGTCTACACCACCCACAACCACCACCTATACGGTGAGTGTGTCCTCGGAATACGGTTGTTTGGCATCAGACAGTGTGACGATAAAGGTGATCTGCGATGCCAGCCAAGTATTTATGCCCAATGCATTTACCCCTAACAATGATGGCAATAACGATGTGTACTACCCGCGTGGCAGCGGCATCAGCATCATTAGGTCGTTCAGGATATACAACCGGTGGGGAGAGTTGCTGTTTGAGCGGTCTAACATCCAAATCAACGACGAATCGAACGCGTGGAACGGAAGCTACAACGGCGGGGAGCCCAGACCCGATGTATATGTGTATGTGGTGGAGGCCGTGTGCGCGAACGGACAGTCGGTGAGTTTGAAGGGCGATGTAACCATTATTAAGTGACGACCACAAAACCCAACAACATGAAAAGGCTAATCGTTTTTTTGCTGTTCATGAATGCCACACGGGCATTTGGTCAGGCCGACATCCACTTTTCCCAGTTCTATGAGACCTCCATATTGCGGAACCCCGCCCTCACCGGCGTGTTTGCCGACGAGTTCAAACTCGGTGCCTACTACCGCAACCAATGGGCAAGCATCATCAATCCCTATCAAACCTACTTGGCCACTGCCGAAACCCATTTTGCACTGAGCAGCCGGTCTCAAGACTTTGTAAGTATAGGGTTGCTTGGCTTTACCGACAAGGCCGGCAGCTTGGATCAAAAAATCACGTCGTTCTATCCTGCAATCAACTACAACAAATCCATCAACCCGGCCCGCAATTCGTTTTTGTCGGTGGGCTTTACGGGCGGATATATCCAGTATAGCTTCGACCCCTCGAAGGCTACCTTCAACAACCAATACCTGAACGGCAAATACGACCCCAACAACCCATCGCTGGAGAAACTGCCCAACCCCAAGATGAATTTTTGGGACCTTGGGGCGGGTGTGAATTACAACACCAATTTGGGGGACGAATATGGCCCGACCATGATGTTCGGCATATCGGCCTACCACTTCACACAGCCCGACTTTTCCTACTACAGCACCCCGACGGTGAACCTCAACATTAGGGAAAATGCCAATGCGGCATTCAGTATGGACGTTCGGGACGATGTCAATTTACAGATTCAGGCCAACTATGCGCAGCAGGGCACCTACAACGAAATCATGGCCGGAGGTTTGTTGCGCCTCAACGTGCATACCGCAGGCTTGGGGTCGGTTCTGCAGTTCAGCGTCGGTGCGTTTTACCGGTATGCCGATGCCATCATACCGGTAGTGAAATTGAAATACGACAACCTGAGCTTCGGCGTGAGCTACGATGTGAACCTGTCTACCCTCACCCCTGCAAGCGCCATGAAGGGCGGCTACGAAATGACGTTGTTCTATTCGGGCCTCTACCCCCACCACAACGGCTCTGCATTAAAACTGGTGTGCCCAAGATTTTAGTACAAGGTGGGCGAGGCGTAGCCCGTTACATCGGCCATCGTGGGGTCATGTCGGCACTACTCCAATTAACACCATTTTAAACCTTCCAAGCCCTCACCGCATTGGGCCAATGTTGACATTTGCTTTGAAGCATAAGCTACAAAGTCTGAGCAACATCATGAAAACCAAACTCCTTTTCCTCCTTTGCGGCATCACCGCACTTACACACATTGCCAGCGCCCAAAACAAGGCTTATGCCGGCAAAATGGATAGCCTGTTCAAGGGATTCATGAACGCCGACTACAACATCATCAAGCCGCTTCTTGACGAACACGTGAAGATAGGAGACCTACCCACGGGCATGAACGATACCGTGGTTCCGCAAGTATTGGCACAACTGCCCAAGCCCACGGCGTGCAAGGTGACATCGGAGGAGTTGCACAACATCAACACCAAAGTAAGTGCCGTGTTCGTCATCAACGGCAAGGAAGCCGACAGGTCTTTCCTCTTCAATAAGGACGGGAAAGTGGTTGAAATGGATATTCTGGGCAATGCCAAAACAAAAACATCGGTGGTGCAAATGGACAAGGGCAAGCTTACCTTGCCGCAAAAGGTAACCCTGCCCTTCAAGCTAAAACGAGGGGAGATATTCGTGAAAGCTACCCTAAACGGCACCGAGCAGGATTTCCTGCTGGATAGCGGTGCCCCGGTGTTGATGCTCAACGGCAAACACCTGCCCAAAGGTGCCGGGAAGCCATCAGGCGCTCAAGCCAACGGCATTGGGGGCGACGTGGGCAACATGACGATGGTGCACGTGGACAGCTTCAACCTTGGCGGCATTGAAATTGAGGATGCCGAGGCATTGGCCTACGATATGGGTCAAGTGGAGAAGATGGTGAAACACAAACATGCCGGGCTGATAGGGTATGAGGTATTCAAGGAATATGAAGTCACCTTCGACTATCAAAACAAATTGTTGACACTGGTGAAGACGGACGCGAACGGCAACCGCGCCGAAAATGTGGCCCAACAGCCCATGCCGGTGGCTACAGCCGGCTTCGAGATGGTGATGCACATCCCGATGCTGAACATTACCATCTCGGGTAAAGAATACAGGATGGGGCTGGACTGCGGCGCGGAGAGCAACCTATTTTATGAAAAGCACATCAAGGACCTCGGCGACAATTTCGAGCGGAAGCGGAAAGCCAAGCTCGGTGGCGCCGGTGAGCAAGTTACGAAAGTGCCCACGGGCATTATTCGTGAGGGGCATATAGGGAAGGCCGTTTTTACCCACATGCGCACCGCCTGCTCCGACGGGCAGATAGACCAATTGAACCAAGGCTATGAACTTCAAACAGACGGTCTGCTGGGCTATCCTTTTTTGAAACAATACGTTACCACCATCAACTATAAAAAGAAGGAAATCAGGTTTTATGCGTCGGGAAGCCTATGAGTTTGGGGCCGCAGGTTGGTGCCTCAGCCATTCTTGCCGGCCCCCCCGGACACCCCGCGCAAGGGCGTATAGTTGCGGCACCCATTGAGCAAAAATGCAAAACTACTAATTATAGGTATATTTACATTAATATTACTCGATACCTTCGGGCCTTGAAAGAATTGCGGATTATGCGTCCCGAGTTGTCGATTTTGCTGCGCAATACGCCGAGTGACTCCTTGGTTCCTGAGTTGGCCCTGTTGGAGCACCTGTATCAATACCGTATCGTTTCGGACGGACGTATAGAAGTGACTTTTGTGGGCAGTGTGGCGAAGAAAATCTTGGGGTTGGTAGAGGGGGCTGTTTTGGGGCCAGAGGGTTTTGATTGCATTCATCCCGACGACAGGCAGGAGTATTATGAAAAAATGTCGGAGTCTAACCGTACCGGTGCACCCATGGAATTTCTTTTCAGGAGTGGGCAACAATACCTCGGATCGAAAAAAATCAAAATAGTATCCGTACCCAAGTACCTGCCGGATGGCGCAATCGTTCGAACCGGCATTGTAGAGCCACAACAGGATGGAAGTGGACGGGAAACGGATGCCTATGTGGCCTTGGAACGGGAACTGGCAACATTGGAGCAGCGAAACAAGGCATTGATGGAGGAAAACACCTTGTTGGCGAGGGCGCAAGAAAACTACAACAAGTTGATAGACGCGCTACCCCAAGGAGTTTTTGTGAAAAAGGGAAGCCGTTTCATTTATGCCAACCAGAAATATTGCAACCTCTTCGGTGTAAAGGATTTTGATGCCCTGAAAGAATCGACGTGGCAGGAAATCCAGCCCACCACCCATCACGTCGAGTCCATTGCCGCCCATGACATCGCCGTAATGGAATCAGGAATTCCGAAATGGATTTATGGTTTCGAGTTTACCGACAATGATGGTGGACAGCATTTCTTCGACATCGTCAAGTCTCCATTCTATATAGCGGAATTGGGGGAGTCGGCCATTCTGGGCATTATGGTGGAGACGACGGAAAAGAAAATTGCCGATTTGGAACGCACGAAATTCATCAACGACATTTTGGAGCGCAACAAGAACCTTGAACAGTTCTCCTACATCGTGTCCCACAATTTGCGGTCATCGGTGGCCAACATATTGGGCATATCCGACTATCTGGGGCATTTATTGGCCGACAATGAATCGGTTGGAGATGAGACCCATCGGCTTGTGTCGGGTCTGGACTTGTCGGCACAAAAACTCGATGGCGTAATCAAGGATCTGAACGACGTAGTCAACAGCAATCAGAAGTTCGCTTATGAACATGTAAATTTTCATAATATACTGAAAGAAGTCAAGTTTGAACTAAAGACGGCAATCAGGGAATCGAATACGGAAATAAGGTATGATTTCAACGGCGTGGCCGGATGCAGTTCGATAAGGGCATACATCCACAGCATCTTTTTTAATCTGATTTCCAACAGCATCAAATACCGAAAGCGCAATATTCCCTGTGTCGTCGAAGTTTGTTCCCGCAGTATATTGGGCGGCTACGAGCTCGTTTTTCAGGACAACGGCATAGGCATAGACTTGGAAAAGCATCGACAAAACGTGTTTGGCATGTATCGCACGTTCCATCCAGGCATACCGGGTAAGGGGATGGGGTTGTTCATGGTGAAATCTCAAGTTGGGATTCTGGACGGGACCATTGGTGTCGAAAGCCGGCCCGATATTGGAACCAAATTTATGTTACAATTCAAACAGTAAAGGCATGAAAGCGAGGAATGAATTTTCCATCATCATTATAGACGACGACCCCATCAGCAACCTTCTGTCGGAAGTGCGTATCAAATCGGTTTACGACCGCAGACTCGTAAAGTCATATACCAATCCATTGGAGGGCATAGCGGCCATCAAGACGCTGATTGAAGCCCCCGAGCCCGCCAATTTCATGTTGTTTCTGGATATCAATATGCCCGAA
The DNA here is from genome assembly GCA_903905685.1 of uncultured Bacteroidota bacterium. Classification (GTDB taxonomy): domain Bacteria; phylum Bacteroidota; class Bacteroidia; order Chitinophagales; family Chitinophagaceae; genus CAIYTT01. The sequence continues at coordinate 9,659 of CAIVHI010000481.1, forward strand.
ATGTCGGGTTGGGACGTGCTTGACGAGCTATTGCCGGTGATGCAGGAGGAATCGGGCAATGTTGTGAGAATCTATATGTTATCATCGTCTATCGACATCAATGACAAGATTCGGGCTGCAAAGAACATGTATGTGTCCGGCTACTTGGAGAAGCCGTTGAGTACGCCCGATTTCAGCGACTTGCTATTCAAGACCAATTACCTGAATGGACCGAAGTTGCACCCATAGCAGGAGCAGAAGGGTGCAGAAATAGATATAAAGGACATTTCCACATTTGATTCCGGATAACAAAAACCCCTAATTGTAGCTATGGCAGCGGCTTTCGACCCTGCTACCTTTGCAGCCGTTTTATAAGCCAATCCAAATGGCCACTGCCAAAAGGGAGTGCAGGGGCCAACCGAAATACGCGCGCCGCAACAGACGTAGGATGCCCCGGACGAATGACTGGGGTTCCTACTGCGGAGGAAGCCTTATCTTTGGACGCTTGGCTTGGAACGGAATCCCGAAATTTTGAGAGTAGACAACGCATATACCGTATACATTATCGACGACGATATCGTGAGCAACCGCGTTACCGAAGTGCGTATCAAGGCATTATGCAAGAATGGGGATATTGAAGCCTTCATCGACCCTATATCCGGAATACATGCTATGAAGCACCGCCTATCGGGTTCGGAGCCAACAAGGATGATCCTTTTCCTCGACCTCAAAATGCCGTTGATTTCGGGCTGGGAGGTTTTGGACATTCTGGGGCCCCTTTTGGATAAATACCGTAAAAACGTCGTCTTCATATATCTGACCTCTTCCTCGGCCGACAACGACGACAAAGTGCGTGCATCGAAGAACAAATACGTATCGGGCTATTTGGAACGCCCCCTCGATACTGCCGAGCTCGCAAACCTCATAGCCAAGACCGGCTTTATTTGACCACCGCCTTCCGTGGCAATTACCCTTGCTTCGCGACGTCGTTCGAAGCAAGCCCAGCGCCGGGTGGTTTTCCATAAATATGGCCGTGACTGTAACGACGCCGGAAAAAATATTTTTGAAACCACCCAAGCATTTCCGCAATACTTACGTCATATTTTGTAGGCACGCGTTGTTGCGGCTGCAAATACAGCTCCCATACACTGCGTGCCGGTAAAAAAGCGCTAACTTTATAAGGCATTTTTCACCAAGCAACCTTCATATTGAAAAGCCACTCTTTATGTCTGTCTATACGGAAGAAGAAATATTGGCCGGTTGCCGGAAAGGCAAGAAGGTTTTTCAGGAGGAGCTGTATAAAACCTACTACAGCCCTTTGCTGAAGGTGTGCGTGAGGTATGTGAGGAATATGGAAGACGCGAAGCAATTGCTCAACGACGGATTCCTGAAAATTTTCCATTCCATAGGCAGTTTCAAAAACAACGGCTCATTTGCCGGCTGGATGCGCAAAATCATGGTAAACACCTGCTTGGACCACCTGCGTGGAACAGCACTGAAAACCGAAATGACCGTGCACGTATTCCATGTACCGATGGAAGAACAAGGGCCGTCTGTCATGAATACGGGATTGGACAATATTGAATTCAAGCAGTTGGTGACCTATATACAGGAACTACCCGCCATGACCCGTACGGTGTTCAACCTCTTTGCCTTTGAAGGGATGAACCACCGGGAGATATCGGAACAATTGGAAATAAGTGAAGGCACCTCGCACTGGCATTTGCACCAGGCGCGCGGACAACTACAGAAGCGGATTAAACAAAGTGAACAAAAAAAAATTTATTATGAAGCCGGAAGAATTTGATGAGCAGGTCAGGAGGAAATTCGACCGGGGCGACTTCAGCTACGACCCCGGCCAATGGTCGCGCCTTGAGGAACGTTTGGACGGTGAAACGAAAAAACGCAGGGTAGCTATTTGGTGGATGCCCCTACTCGGTATTGCAGCGGCATTGAGTATGTCGCTGGGCTATGCGTCTTATATGAAACGCGCCAACGAGGCGGTGCCCGCACCTTTGCCAACCGCATTGAAAATGGAGACTCACCGTGCCCATGCCACCGTGGCCGACACAGCGGTTGGCGTAAACGCCGCAACAATGCCACGCGCCATGGCAACTAAGCAGCCGCCTGCGGCACCTACAGACATGGACGATGCACCAACGGGCCCCAAAATAGACCGTACGGTATTGATCAATGGAGAGAATCCGTTGAAACCGTTGCAAAAGACCATGTTGTTTGAAACCGCATTACCCAATACCCGGCTCGACTTGCTTCAAAACGATAAAGAGCGTGAGCGGGCGAAGAAAAAGGCACCGGCCGCAGTGGCGCAAAAATCGGCACCGGCCGTATTGCCGGTGCCGAATGCCACCGGTTTGAAATCATCGGTATTGCTTGCAGCAGGTATAGGTCATGGTGCAGGCACCAGTAGTTACACATTTGGCGCCACCGGCCGCCGCATGCTGAACAACCGCGTATTTGTGGAAGGAGACCTAGCGTTTACAACTGGCTCGAACACCCAAAAAACAGCAACGGCCGCAACCAATTCGCAAGAATATGCATCGGGCAAAATGGGTGCCACGGCGAGAACATCTGCGGGGGCGGTAAATACCGAAGCGCCGCCGGCAACCAACGTCATTGTGGCCGACAAGTCGTACAACGTGAGTTATGCCCAGATTACGCCTTCCATTGGCTACAAAATCCACCGGAAGCTCTCGGTAGCCGTGGGTCCCGATTTCCAACAAGCCTTGCAGGACAACCGGCCGGCACCCGCAACCATGGACAAACACAATGTTGAGGTGGACCCGCTATTCGATTTGGGGTTGGTGGGAAAGACCGAACTTACCGTGAGCGGCAACCTGAAAGCGGCCCTGATTTACAGGAGCGGCATCAACAACATCGTGACACCAATGGACAAATACATAGATAGGAATTATTTTCAGTTTCAAGTACGCTACGTCATCTTCAACAAATCGAAATAACTCCGTCTCAATAGGGGTCTAGAATCTGAAACCTGCCGTAATCGGAGCGTATAAAAAGCCTCCCATGACGGCAGGTTTCGCATTGGGGGTTTTCTTCAACCCCCAATGTATATCCAAATGATTCCGATAATTCGGAAATGTTTCCGATTTATTTGCCACTTTTACAGCGTGCGCTTCCCAAAAAACGAAAAACTCATAGCAACCGTCACCATAGGGGCGGTCATCTATTTGTTTTGTTTCGGCGTTGCCCAAACCTTTTTTCCGGTTAGGCCGTTCTGGAACGATGAGTGGCGGCTGATATTCAATATCAAGTTCAAGAATTACGCCGGCCTTTGGGGCACCCTCGACTTATTGCAGGAATGCCCGCGCACCTATTTGTCGTGCGTGAAGAAGATTTCCTCCCTATTCGATTACAGTTATACCTCCCTTCGCCTGCCGGCATTGTGCATAGGCGCAGCCAGTGTATTCCTGGTGTTCCACCTCAAAAACCTGCTATTCCCCAACCGCCATACCGACGGCAGCCTTTTCGTGCTCATTCTGCTTTCGTCACAAACCTTTACCGACTACTTGGTGCAGGTAAAGCAATATGAGATGGACATTTTTCTGAGCCTGACGGCGATTTGGCAATTGTTGGTTTTGGACGACCTTTTGAAAGGGCGGCAGGTGGGGTGGGCCAAGTATGGGTTGCTGTGTGCCACTTTTGCCGTCGTGCCGTTTTTCAGTTATGTATACCCCATTGCGGCTGCCCCCATAACCATTATTATGGTTATGGGCATCATGAACATGCGGAGAGCCGACATATCGCCTGCCTACAGGATGCGTCGGATATTGATGGTGTCGCTACCGGCGGTTTTGGGGGTAGTTGCAACCTATGCCTTTTACAGATTAGACGTTGTGCACCTCATGGCCGACAAGAAAATGTATATGTCTTACCGCCATACCTTGGGGATGATGGATGGTGAAACCCGTTTTTGGAGTCATGTTTGGAACCTGTTTGCATTAGTGGGTTCGGGACTGTTGTTCGAAATCGTTTTCGGCATCTTGGGCATTGCGGCATTCTTCAATGCATTGACCAAACAAACCAATCGCGGCAATACCGCCACCCGCGAGCGGCTCATGACCACTTATGGGGTGTTACTCCTGTTCATCACCATCGGGCTGCTGTTCTCGGGTAAAGTGATGGGCGGCATGGCCAGGCTCACCGTATTTACAGTGCCCTCCATATCGTTCCTGATTGTTGTCTTCCTGCGCAGTGCCAGAACGGGCGGCAGGTGGCAGAAATTCGGGTTTGGTGTGCGGGTGCTTTTGTTTGCCGCGCTGTTCGGCAACATCCTCACCACCTGCATCAACAGTTTCATCTATCCCGAGTATGCCGACCGCATCATGACGTACCACAAAACGGGCGAGGCGTTGCAAAAAGCACGTCTGGGCAAGGAGCCCATCCTGTATACCGATGGCGTGCGGGGAGACCGACTGAGTCCGATAGCCGACACGCCGGGCCGTATTGCCACTAATACGATAGACTCCATGCAGCGTGCAACCGATTGCAGAATGTCGACGGAAGTGATGCTGAAGACACATCCCGAATACAAAGTTTGGGATACCATACCTACCTACTACATACCCGACACCAAGTGGGCAACCAAGTATGTGGACCAATTGCCGCCTGCCTATAGAAAAGCGATGGTGTGCGATGGCATGAACTACTTTGAGCAGCCGAGGTAAGTAGCGCGGAGGTTTGAGGAAGTGGGGACAAAAATGAACTTGGGGGCTAGTGTTTCAGCGTTTGTCGCCAACGCGACATTTCTGCCCAAATGGTCTGTTCGCCAGAGGTATCGTTCAATATTTGCCGATAATCCATACCCTTTACTTCCATGCAGTATGCTATGAGGAGCCGGCTTTTATAGTATGGTATTACAGTGCCCGTGCTATCGGGGAACTGAATCCAACCATTGTTCTCCGTTTGTTCAATCGAAACCAGTTGGTCGATATTTTGGGGAAGATTGGTTCCGTCCCCATGTTGACGGGCGATGTATTCGGGATAACCCTCCCATTTCCAATTGGGGATATGGGCAAACGGATTGGATTTCCATAGACCCAACCGTTCGAACTGGAAGCAGTGAACCATCTCGTGGGTGAGCAGTTGCGTCAGATTCCACTTGTAGCCGTTAAGTTCGATAAAATTTGCAGCACAATCCATGTTGCCCCTCAAGACCACCATTTTGTAGAATCCCCATCCGAACGCCGGCCCGGTCATTGCCCGCAACAAACCCGGAATCATGCCGTTGCTCAAGCAGATTTCGAGTTTTAGGGTCGGTGTGTACAGCTCACTTTTTTTCAATAGCGCGTCAGCACCCTCAAGCTCCTTTTTCATCTGCGGTTCCAATGGCCTGTTGTCGAAAACGGTAAAGTTTCCTAATTTGGTGACATGTGCGTAGGTCAAGTTGGGCTTTAGTACGATGATGCCCAAAATGAGTACAATGCAAAGTACCGTAGCCATTAGGCGGTAAACACACTTTTTCATACACGATTTGAAAACGCAAATTTAGGAAATCCGACATAATCGGTGACGCAACCGTTTAAACTTGCTGAGGCCATACCAAGTCAAAATTGCGAACATGAAAAAATCATTGATTCTCTTGATGCTTGTTGCGTTCTCCATAGGTGCGAACGGCCAAATAACCGTCACCGTTTGCAAGGGAGATACCGCATACCTCGATGTCGGTATGATGTATCCCACTTGTGCCTACTACGACACTTCGCTTGTGAAAATCATCATGACCGGCACCAATTACGAGACAGCCGAAGTGATTGGAAAGAACATTGGTACCACCAGTCCGGAATGTTTCAATGTGAACGACTACGTCATGCATTTCACCATTACCGTAACCTCACCACCCTGTCCCGGTACGGGGGTGGAGGGGGTTGGAAATTCGGAAGTTTTGGAAATCTTCCCCAATCCTGCCAAACTCCGGGTGAAGGTTACGCTTCCCAACTCCCTTTCGGGCATACTGACCATTTCCTTGCTTACCGACACCGGCATTCCCGTATTGCGCTACTCTACAGACGTATCGACCTTTCTGCAAAACCCCACGATAGACGTCTCGAAACTCCCAGCAGGTATTTACCTGTTGCAACTCTCCTCTGCCACCGGTAGTTTATACGGCAAGGTGGTCAAGGCCAATTGAGCATCACCGTCCATTCGGCAACTATCGGGGGTGGGCGGCCATCCTTTTACCGGTTTAGAGTTGGGGATATGGTGTAAGGCCCCCCACGTACCTATTGGCGATGCCATTTCACGCCGATTTTCCACAGGTCGGGTTTCAATCTTCGTCGGCCTCCTCCATGAGCGGTACATCCTCCGGGTCTATGTCCGCAATGGGCGTGGCAGCCGGGAGCACATCAGTCAAGTAGTTGGACTTCAAATGGTCATAGAGCGACGTCTTGTCGGCAGGGGTGGCAAACAGGTTGGCGGTGAGGCCGGCGAGCATGAGTGGGAAAACTATGCCGTGGCGGTCAGTCATTTCGAGCACCAGTATTGCCGACGTGAAAGGCGAACGCGTGATGCCCGTTAGGAAGGCCACCATTCCACTGAGAATCAGGATATTGGCGTGGGCACCCACCTGCTGTGAAATTTGTGCTGCCAATGCACCTATGCCCGACCCAATGGCCAATGCCGGTGCGAAAATGCCTCCGGCCCCACCCGTAGTAAAGCAGAGCATTGCACCGGCGATGCGGATGAATGGCAGCGCGGGAGCGACCGATTTGTTGTTGGAGAACAGGAGTTGCGTCATGCCGGTTTTCCCCGACCCCATCATGTTTGGGCCTACCATGCAGGCACATGCTGCGATGGCCAGCGCACAAAAAACCACGTATGCTGCCTGAGGTGCCCACCCATGAAATTTCCGTTTCCAAGCCAATACCCTCACGACGCCAACACCCATGAACGCCGCCAGCAGTCCACATAACGCTGCCGTTGGAACCACCGCAAGTATTGTGGCGGCATCGGCACTGCCCACATCGGGATACCCGAGATAGAGGTACGGCCCCAACAGGCCTTGTGCTGCGAGACCTGCAATGATGACTCCTGTAAAAATGGCGGTTTTGAAATAGCTGATGTGGATTTTGGCGAGTTCTTCAACAGCAAAAACGATGCCTCCAAGCGGAGTGTTGAAGGCGGCGGCAAGCCCGGCCGCCGCCCCTGTCACAATCATGTTGCGTTTGGATACCCGTGGCCAAGACTCGGGCAGCAGCCGGTTCACCGTCCGGAAAATGCTGCCCGATATCTGTATGGTTGGCCCTTCGCGCCCAATAATGCCGCCGCCCAGTGCCATGAACATCGTTGACAACACTTTGACCAATGCGACCCTGATGCTGAGTAAGCGGTCAACCAAGTGGTTGTTGGCGGGAGTAGCGAGCTCCATAGCCGCCATAACTTGAGGAATGCCGCTGCCCGCCGCCGGCGGTGCGAAGCGCCGCACCAGCAGCCAGGCAATGATGAAGCATACCGGAGAGACGATAAATAACAACCACTTGCCGGCGGCGTACACACCCAGCGATGCCTCCTCGGCCAAGCCGAACAACTTGGCATAGCCCACGGAAAACAGCCCTGTAAGCAGAGCACCCACAACAAACGGCGTGGCCTGCAATACGTTTTGCCTTACTTTGGATTGCCTGATGGCGGCCATCAGGACTTCGCCATATTTTTTTTCTGAATATTTCATTGCAGCCAAGTGCGGTCATCAATTCAGAATGGTACGTGCCGTTCCTATTTTATACCCGTTGTTATAGATGGTGATGGAGTAAGTGCCCCGTTGGTATTCGTATTCGTGACCCCATTCCACGACCAGTCCCGGAACTTTTTCGTTTTGTTGGAGCTTGATTTCCCGCATGAAGCTGTAGGGTACCTGGGTGCCATTATTGGCGGTAAAGTTTGCCGAACTTCGGTCTGGTGTGGTGAGCAACTTACCGGAAGGGTCTTTGATGACGAAAAAGAGTTGTTTCACCCCGCTCTCTGCAATTCGGTTTTCGTCGATGTCGAAATTGACCCGCAGCAAGTCTGCCTTTCCGGCGCGTAGAGTGGGTTTTTCTCTTTTTCCGTGCCTTTTCAGGTGAATGGCTGTGATTCGTATACCCGATGCATGGAGTACCGACCCCAGCTCAAGCAGGTGGTAGTATCGCGACAGCAGGGAGTCGCGTAGGCGGTACAGCGCCCCATTGCCACTATCGGTAAAGCCGGGAGCCCGTTCAATGGCGCTTTGCTGCCGTCCCAAATTGCCTTCCAAGGTGAGGATGATTTTCCTGTTCTTGTCTTCCTTTTTCTTAAGCTCCCTGTTGTTGGCATGGAGGTCGGCCACTTTTTGGTTGAGCTGCTCCAGTTCGTCCTGTTTCCGTTTCAAGTCGCTATCCAGTTGGGTGTTTCTGGTGGCGAGTTGGTCTATTTTGAGGTTGGCGGCATCGTTTTGCGCTTTCAAGTCTCCTTCGGCTATTGCGATGGAATCGAGTTTCCGTTTGTAGTCGTCGGTAGCATTACCGAAAAAGCCGCCACCGCTATTGCAGGAAAGGACGGTGTTTACGATCAGGAACATTGCGATTGTAATGCCGGCAAGAGCCGAGAACTCCCCGAAACCCTTCTTTGGGTATATTCGGGCAAAGAACATTAATGATTTTCCCATGAATTGGTTGTTTTATGGGAAATGGCGCATCGTCACAACACCTTGTACATCCGCGTAGCGGCATGAACGTATTGTATGGGTTCAAAAGCATCGTCGAATGTAGCTTTGAGTTGATTGAGCTTTTGGTCGAGCTTGCCCACCCTATCGCCTATTTCCTTGTTGGTTTTATATTTGTTTATCAACACGGAGTACTTACCTATGTGGTGTTTGATGTGGTAAGTGATGTCTCCATATTTCAGTTTCAGAGACTGCACGTCCATAAGTTGGTAGTAAATATTTTCTTTCCAGTCTTTGGGGCGTGATTTTTGGGTAGCCAGCACATAATTTGCGGCCTTCTCGCGCAGCGCGGTGAGGTAGAGGTACCGTCGGTCGGCATCGCTTTGATTGGTGAACAAATTGGTCATTTCGGGTCTGGTGATGCCCAACATGTTGAGGTTGCGGTTCAATACCGAATCGTATTGCAACTGCATTTCCTGCAAAGCCTCCGTAATTTCATCCCATTCATTTTCGACCATGCCTTTATCTGTAACAAATTGGCTTACCGACACCGTGATGGCAAACATCTTATCGGCCTCCACTTTGAGATCCCTACGCTTGTGGCCTATGGACTTGATATAGTCTGACATGCCGGAAAACAGCAACTGGGAATATGCCCCCACCAAGGGGATGCCGAAGGTGATGTTTCCCGTAGCATTCACAATTGAGGCCAGCGTATTCAGCGTTGGGTTGTCTTCCTTAGTCTCGTCAATATAGGTCTTGAATTTATCGAACCCGCTTCGGAACCCATCGTAAGTGGTAGGGTTGCCGGTTTCGGTTAGGGCATTGAAGAAATCCTTCGTGGAACGGAAAAGGATGAGGGGCTTGATTTCGCGGTCCATCGACACCATATTGATGATGGCGGCCTGGTAGTTGGCCTCATACACATTGAGTTCGTTCTGTTCTCTGGCTTTCTGTTTCTCTTCCAGTACCTCCACGCGTTCGGCCACGCGGTCTATGCGTTCTTTGGGGCTGCCTGTAAGCTTGATGATGCTGTCCAGCCGCGTCACCTTGGAGTCCAGCTTCACCATCGTCGAATCGAGCGCACGGTTTTTGGTGTCGAAGTTTCGGTGGATGTCGTCGAGGATTTTCTCCCTCACGGTTTTTTCGGCTGTAGCCGCGGAGTCTTCGCCGAGGGCGTGGGCGGTGAATGCATAAAGCAGAGAAAGCGCCAAAATGGTCAGCAGTTTCATAACGATGGTGTTTGGGAAATTGAATAATGTTGGGGGCGACGCGCGGTGGGCGGCAACATGCAGCGGCAACAGCGGCCTTAGCCTTTGTTCCCATTGCCGGGCACCCTCCATCAGCAGCTGAACGCCCCTTCAGGTGGGCCGCGCAGCGGATGCAGATTGAGGCATTCTGAGCTGCACGATGCAGACTGTGGAATGACGAATGCGACATTGACCGGGAAGACGATGGTTCTGCATATGGGCTGGAAGCCTGCAATGAATCCACAGCATCCTCCCAAAAACCGCACCTTGATATGGAACTTCCGTATGGTTTGCCTGGTGAGTGAGAGGCTTGGGCCTGTGGCGGAGAGCGGAGCTGCGTGTAGCCTGCCCGATACCATTCCCGGCAATGCGCAGGCCTGCACCCTGAGCATGCCGCCCACCCCCGCCTGCACGCTCAAAAAGGTGTTCAACACCAGTAGCAGGACGATATGGAAGCGTTTCATGCCCATATGGGGATTTCGGGTGTAAAAATACCGATTCGATACCGATGTAATGTAAATACTTTAACTTGGAAATGTTAATTTGGATGATTTTGGCCGCCCGGGCTTGAAGAACGAAGCGGGCACGCCCCAGACTTACAACGGCTACCGGCACCATGCCAAGCGCGTTTATCCGTGCCCCACCGC
>CAIVHI010000482.1 GCA_903905685.1 uncultured Bacteroidota bacterium
CACCCATGCCGCCACCGCCCCGTCGTGATGTCCCGCTACCACTACCACTTTCGCAACCGCTTCCGCTACCACCACGTGGCGATGTTGTAAGAAGACCCCCAATGCCCCCGCCATCATCCACAAACACCGTGGAGAACGAGTATGCCGACGTCTTAGATACCCCCGAAGAACCGGAAACCACCAACACAGACTACATGCCTATGGTCAATCCTGGGGTTGCTTTGCCACCATCACTTCCTCCTCGTATCAACGATGTCGCCATTCCTTCACTACCACCTCGTCTATGGCGAGGCGGCCGGCGGTATCCACAATCACGACGCTATTGCCTTGGCGGCGCGCCAGTTCAATGGCGTTGCGCACTATTTCCACGGCATTGCGGTTTTCAGGCTCGCTATATACTGGCACCTTCACCTGCTCGCCCAGCACCTTAAGCTGGTCAATTGCCGCAGGACGGTAGATATCGGCCGCCACCAACAGGGGGTTGCGGCCTTTTTTGGTACGGAGGTAGTTGGCGAGCTTGCCCGAGAACGTGGTTTTACCCGACCCCTGTAGGCCTGCAATCAAGATGACCGCCGGCTTGCCGTTCAGGTTGAAGTCGGCTTCCTTACCGCCCATCAGTTCGGCCAGCTCGTCCTTCACGATTTTCACCATCAACTGGCCGGGACTTACCGAAGTCAGCACCTTTTCCCCCACAGCCTTATCCTTTACCTTGTCGGTAAACTCCTTGGCAATCTTATAGTTGACGTCAGCATCCACCAGTGCGCGGCGGATTTCCTTTACTGTGGTGGCAATATTGATCTCGTTAATGCGACCTTCGCCTTTCAGTTGCTTAAACGCGGTTTCTAACCGCTCGCTGAGGTTCTCAAACATGAATTATCGAAAATGGTCGGCAAAGGTAACTAAAAACGGGCTCTATACATGCGTTTTTTAAACGTAGGAAGCGGGGTGGTTGAGGGGTGCGGGAGCTGAGTAGGGAGGACTGCTTTCCCCGTTTTATCCGGTGGTTGCCTGGTTTGGCCAAAAACTGCGGCTCTGCAATAAGCTTACCGGATAGCCGACAGGTTGCTATACCTTTACCCTTCTACAAAAAACTTCCATATCCCCCAAAAGCAGCAAGCATGTGTGCTCAAAATCCGGTTGCCACTTTAGTTGGCGGTTGCTGCCGATTCACCACGGCAAACGGAAAATCTATTGTCGAGCCGTACGCCCACCCGAACCGGCCAATTTGCCAATTGGATGGTCAAATGCCTCCAATTTTCCCAAAAATCAACCCAAGGATTAGAAATTCAGAACCTCCTACCTCACACCCAAAAAATTATAATATTTTACAATACACCGGTTTTTAGCTAATTTTGCGGCCTCACCCCAAAACAGCAGCAGCGAAGTATGTCAGCAGCGGAAAGGCCGCGTCAGTATGTCATCATATTCATTTTTGTAGGCATTGCGCTGGTCATTCTGGTTCGGTTGTTTTTCCTACAGAATTTTGAACCCAAGTACAAGATTCTGGCCAACGACATCGCCATCTATAAAAAGGTGGTTTACCCCCCTCGCGGCATCATTTGCGACCGTAGGAATAAAGTCATGCTTTCGAACACCATTGTGTACGACCTTATGATTACACCCCACAATGTGCCCAAGAACATTGATACCGCACAGCTTTGCGCTGCCCTCGAAATAGAAAAGTCCACCTACATCGACATCATGCGCCGGGTGAGAGAGCGTAATATCGATGTGCGCCAAAGTCCGTTCATGGAGCAATTGAGTGAGGCGCAAACCGCCAGATTCCAAGAAAACGCATACATGTTTCCGGGCTTTGAATTGGTGGAGCGCAATATTCGCCGTTACGAGAGCCCATGTGCCGGCATCGTGTTGGGCTACATCGGCGAGGTATCGCCCGACATGCTCAAAAAGCCGCGCTACATGTCCTACCGACAAGGCGACTATGCGGGGCTTAGTGGGCTCGAGTTCGAATACGAGGAAGTGTTGCGCGGCCAGCGTGGC
>CAIVHI010000483.1 GCA_903905685.1 uncultured Bacteroidota bacterium
CATATTTTAGGCATACAAGACGGCAAAAACCGCTTTGTTCGGGAAGTTTCGTTATTGAGTCAGGCATTCGCATTGTCTATTCCCCATGAAGATGCTTTAGCGGCAAAAGATGAAATAGCATTGTTCCAGGCAATCAAAGCACGGTTGGTAAAATTTGAAGGCACAGGCGGCAACGGCCGTTCTGATGATGGCATGGAAACTGCCATCAAACAGATAGTAAATGAAGCCCTGAATTCAGACCAAGTAATAGACATATTTGATGCAGCAGGCATTAAAAAGCCCGAAATTTCCATACTCTCTGACGAGTTCATGATGGAAATAAAAGGGATGCAGCACAAAAACCTTGCATTGGAATTGCTAAAAAAATTGCTGAACGACGAAATAAAAGCCCGTGCCAAAACTAACCTTGTCACCAGCAGAGCATTATTAGATATGCTGGAAAATGCCATTAAGAAATACCAAAACAACCTGCTTACCACGGCTGAAATAATTCAGGAACTTATCAACCTAGCCAAGGACATTAAAGCCACCGACCAAAGGGCTAAAGACCTGGGGTTAAGCGAGGACGAGGTTGCCTTTTATGATGCCTTAGAAGTAAACGATAGTGCGGTTCAGGTTTTAGGGGACGAGCAACTAAGGGTAATTGCCAGAGAAATAGCAGAGAAAGTAAGAAACAATGCTACTATAGACTGGACAATAAGAGAAAGTGCCAGAGCAAAACTTATGGTGTTGGTAAAACGAACCCTCAACAAATACGGCTACCCACCAGACATGCAACAAAAGGCAGTCGATACCGTTTTGAAACAGGCTGAATTATTGGCGAATTATTTTACGAGTTAGAAAAAGCTTGTAGTGGTCAGTTTAAATTGCTGCCGAATTAGGTGGCAAACAAATAGATAATTCTTTAACAAGAATATGGCAGTCGCTGACTGCCGAATCTCATAGTGAAATTTCCTTAACTCCAATTTTGGGGACACTGAGCGGTTACATTTCCTTTTCATTTTTAAATAATGAACATCAATTTTATTGTTCGCAGTGAAGTAACCAGTTACAATGGATGTGAAGGATTTGGATTCTAGTGGGGAATGGAAACCAATAAAATAAGCCATATAACCCACTGAAAAATGGGGAAAGCCAAGGCCGGAATTCGGTGATGACTGGATAAAAACACCAATCTCCATACACTGCCCCTACTCAAGCGAAGCCCCCCCCATTACTTTTCCACACCCACCACCATCTCACCCACCGACCTTACTTTTGTAACGGGGGCCCATTTGGCTTACGGAATGTATGAACACCATCAACGATGTACACTTGCAGTTTGCGGCGTTTTTTGAGAGCCCTACACTGAGACCGTTTGCCTATTTGGTGAGCCGCAAACTGGGCGAGGGCCACATCTGCCTCAATTTGGATACCGCCGTAGAGGAAGTGAACGCCCTAACATTCATAGACGAACCCATCGCTTCCCTCCCCGATTGGTCTCAGGAACGTTTCGTGTCCTGCAATGCAGGCGCGGTGCAACCGTTTGTGCTTCACAACAACAAGCTCTACCTGCACCGCTACTTCACCTATGAAACTTGGATATTGCAGAGCCTCCATGCGCTGATAGCAGCCGAAGGGGCGACCTATGCCGAGCGGTTAGGCCGGTTGGAGCTTCAAAAAGACTTGATAGCCACGCTGTTCTACCCGAATGGCGCGCCAGGCGATGTGGTGAATTGGCAGGCTGTGGCGGCGGTGCTGGGTTGCCTCCACAATTTCACCATCCTCACCGGCGGGCCGGGCACGGGCAAGACCACCACGGTGGCCAAAATATTGGCCGTGCTGTTCAGCATCAACCCGGATTTGAAAGTGGCGCTTGCCGCGCCAACGGGCAAGGCCGCCGCCAGAATGACGGAGTCGCTCAACAACATCGACCTGCCGGTGACAGCCGATG
>CAIVHI010000484.1 GCA_903905685.1 uncultured Bacteroidota bacterium
CTTTGCGCTGGATGATTTCGAAGAACAATGTAGGACGGTCTTCAACCGGGCGGGTGAACAGTTGGAGGAGGTAACCTTCCTCATCGCGGTCCACCAATATGCCGAGTTCTTGCAACGGAGCCATGTCTTCGTCAATCTTGCCCACCCGGATGGCGAGGTCTTCGTAGTACGCAGCCGGTGGTGCGCCCAAGAATTCCACTCCGCGAGCCTTCAGGGCGCGCACAGTGGTCACGATGTCGTTGGTAGCCACTGCAATGTGCTGGCAGCCTTCGCCTTCGTAGTATTCTAAGTATTCTTCGATTTGCGATTTCTTTTTGCCAACGGCGGGCTCGTTGATGGGGAATTTCACATAGCCGTTGCCATTGCTCATCACCTTGCTCATCAAAGCGGAGTACTCGGTATTGATTTGCTTATCGTCGAAAGAGAGGATGTTTACAAAGCCCATCACGTCTTCATACCACTTCATAGTAGGTTCCATACGGTTCCAACCCACATTGCCAACGCAATGGTCTATATAAAGCAGACCGGTGTCGGTGGGGTTGTAGTCAGACTTCCAAGGTTCGTACCCGGGCATGAACGGGCCATTGTAATTCTTGCGTTCTACAAACAGGTGAATGGTTTCGCCATAAGTATGCACCCCGCTCAGGCGCACTTCGCCATGTGCGTCGGTAAGCGTCTTGGGCTCCATGAATGGCTTGGCACCGCGTTTGGTGGTTTCTTCGAAAGCTGAATAGGCATCATCTACCCACAGCGACAGGAATTTTACGCCATCGCCATGTTTCTTAATGTGTTCGGCAATCTCACCGTCGGAGTGCAAGGGCGTGGTGAGTACGAGCCTAATTTTGCCTTGTTGCAAAACATAGGATGCACGGTCGCGCACCCCTGTTTCGGGGCCGGCATAGGCTAAGGATTGAAACCCGAATGCCGTTTTATAAAAATGGGCAGATTGTTTGGCGTTTCCCACATAGAGTTCGATGTGGTCGGTGCCGTTGATGGGCAAAAAGTCTTTTGCCGCTTTCATTTTTTGGCTGACTGTGAGCGTTTCCATTTTGTATGTTTTAAAGATACTCTTAACTGTTTTTGATGCGCCCCAATCAGTCCAACCAACTGTACAGGTAGCTTTCGTCTTCAATACCTACGGCATCCTCGGTGAGGAACAGTGGACGGAAAGTGTCTACCATAACTGCCAACTCCCCGGTTTCCTTTTTGCCGATGCTTTTTTCGATGGCGCCGGGGTGTGGTCCGTGGGGAATGCCTGCCGGGTGCAAGGTAATCATTCCTCGCTCAACGCTTTTACGGCTCATAAAATCACCGTCTACATAATACAGCACCTCATCGCTATCGATATTGCTATGCTGGTAGGGGGCGGGTATGGAACCCGGGTGGTAGTCGTACAAACGGGGAACGAACGAACACAGCACGAATGCATTGGTTTCGAACGTTTGATGCACGGGCGGCGGTTGGTGAACGCGGCCCGTAATGGGTTCGAAATCGTGGATGCTGAGTGCATAAGGATAGTCGCAACCATCCCAACCTACCACGTCAAACGGGTGGCTGGCATACCAGAAGTCGTACATCAACCCGCGCTTCTTGATTTTGATGAGGAATTCACCCTTTTGGTCAATGGTAATCAAGTCTTTAGGGGCACGAATGTCGCGCTCGCAGAAGGGTGAATGCTCCAGCAACTGGCCATAACGGCTCAGATAGCGCTTTGGGAAGGCCACGGGCGAGAAAGACTCCACGATAAACAACCTGTTCGCATCGGTGTCGAAATCCATTTGGTAAATGGTGCCACGTGGAACCACCAAGTAGTCGCCATAGCTGAAGGGGATTTGACCGTATTGAGTTTTGAGGGTTCCGGTGCCTTCATGGACGAATATGATTTCGTCGGCATCGGCATTTTTATAGAAGGTACCCGCTTCGAAGCCCGTGGCAGGTGCGGCAAGCGACAATTGGCAATCTGCATTGAACAGTACCACCTTACGGCTGTCCATATAGTTTCCGCCGGGAGTCTGCTTAAAGCCTTTGAAGCAACGGGGTTTCAGGATATTCGAAGTCGCCTTTACGGGATTGACATCTATGGGCTCCGACGTGCGCAGGATTTGCGTTGGGGGGTAAATGTGGTAGAGTAGCGAATAGTTGGCCGAGAAGCCTTCGGTACTGAAAAGTTGTTCGGCATATAGCCCGCCATCAGGTTTCCTGAATTGCGTGTGCCGTTTGTGGGGGATGGTTCCCAATGTATGATACTGTGGCATCGAATGATTACTTTTTTACAAAATTACGCCTTCGCCCATTTAATTTACTTAAATTGAGGTGACTTTTGTCATTAAAAAGGAAAGTCCTCA
>CAIVHI010000485.1 GCA_903905685.1 uncultured Bacteroidota bacterium
AAGAAAATGGAATTTAGCGAAACGGTAGAGCTATCGGGCGTCCCCAAAGAGACCATTTTCAACAGGGCATCGTCTTGGATACATGAATACTTCCATAAAAATCCGGCAATCATCAAAATTCAGGATAAATCTTCGGGAGTTGTTTTTGGTGAGGCAAGATGGAATGTGGGAGATGAAGATGAAATTACATTTTCCATAAGTATCAAGGCCGCGGACGGACAATACACTTTCGTTTTTCATGAATTTTACCATGAAGCCGGGTCGTTGGACAACCCCAAACCCGAATGTTGCGTGTCGTCGAAACAATGGGTCAAGATTAAGGGTGGCGCGAACGCCCATGCAATGGATATGGTGAAGAATTTGAAGGACCGCATGAAGTCCTCATCGGCATCGGATGCTTTCGTTACGGTTCCCCTTATAGACACTTCAGCGCGCGTTGCTTCGCACGCTGCCCAGCCCGAAGCACTAGGTATCAAGCAGCCTTCATTATTCTATTTCCAAATTGGGGGTGCCGATGCGGTATCAACGGGCGGCGCATCTCCTTCAAGCTCAGGGTTTGGTGGCCGCCATGGAGGTACTCCATCAACGGTAGGCTCCGTTTACAACTACCATGCCGAGTTGGGGCTGTTTCTGCCATCGCGCAGCGATAAGTATCAAGGGTTTTCAATGGCGGCAGGCTATATGGGTGTTCCCCTCACC
Organism: uncultured Bacteroidota bacterium; assembly: GCA_903905685.1. Classification (GTDB taxonomy): domain Bacteria; phylum Bacteroidota; class Bacteroidia; order Chitinophagales; family Chitinophagaceae; genus CAIYTT01. The sequence continues at coordinate 700 of CAIVHI010000485.1, forward strand.
ATGAAAGTCACCTCAACTTCCTATGCCACGGGAAACCCGGTTCAATCACAATCCAACGTGTCCTATTCGGGCGACTATATAGAGTTGAAACCCGGCTACAGCATTTTTGGGCATAAATCGCGCCCCTTCAGTTATAATGTCAGTTTCGGTTTGGACTTGATGATTACAGCCACGTCCAATTTCAAGGATTTGATTGGGCCATTTGCGGGTTTTGGATATCGTTTTGGCAACCTAATGGCACAAGCATCGTTCGACTACTCGCTGAACAGTATTTATGGTGCGTCTAGCGGTGGTTTTCGCGGTGGTGGCGGCACAACCGTGCAGCCCATTTTTTTGGGGTTGGGCGTGGCCTACTACCCCAAAATGAAGGTATCCAAATCCGCAACCGTCAAACGTCGTTAGGCCGTTGCCGTTTTGAATGCATTAAACGCATTTCCCAAGTGGTCTATGATGTCTCCCGCCCGCATCGCTTCCTGAGATAGTTTTGCGGCGGCAAAATCGCCCGCACAGCCATGTAGGAATACGCCCAATTGGGCAGCTTCTACCGACGAATATCCTTGGCCCAACAAACTCGTGATGATGCCGGTCAATACATCGCCGGCTCCACCCGTGGCCATACCCGGATTGCCGCTCAAATTATAATGGCATTCACCATCGGGTGTTACAACCGCAGTATGGTGTCCCTTCAGCACGATGAATACTCCATAGCGCATGGCCTGTATTTTTGCGTTATCGGTTTGAATCATTGAGTTCGTATTGCTCCCAAAGAGCCTTGAAAATTCCTTGGGGTGTGGGGTGAGTATGGACCCGGGCGGCAACTTTCCCATCAATTCCGGGTGTGCCGACAAGATGTTCAGCGCGTCTGCATCCAAGACGATGGGCTTTCGGCAGGCTTCCAAAAAATCGGCAACAGCCTGAACCGTTTTTGCCGCGATGCCCAAGCCGGGACCAATGCCGATGGCGTTGAAGTCGTCCCATCCGGTTATGACTTCCAAAACATGTTCTCCGTTAGTAAGGCACATGGCCTCAGGTATGAATGTCTGTATTGGAAGGTAACCGCAATTGGGCGCCATTACCGTCACGGTACCGGCTCCTGCACAAACAGCGGCTTTTGCGGCGAGGGCAATGCTACCTATCTTGCCATGGCTACCACCAATAACCAACGTTTTACCATAAGTACCCTTATGGCCAAATGCGCCACGCGGCTTGAAAATAGCTTGTGCATCAGCAAATTGGGTGGTATGGTAAGAAGTATGGGTAGTTGCAATGTAATCGGCATCGAGGCCGATATCCAAAATTTCCACGGTTCCTGTAAATATTGAAGCTTCGGGGTGTAGGAACGACCGCTTATAAAATTGGAAACTTAACGTGGAATGGGTCCTGAAGACTTGCGCATCATCATCGGGCAACGCATCGGCATACATTCCCGATGGGATATCTATTGCGATTTTCAGATTTTTTAATGAATTCAAGTGCTGTATGAACGATGCCCCCCAACCGGTGAGCGCACGGTTGAGTCCGGTGCCGAAAATGGCATCGATTATCACGATGTTGGATGGCAGTTCGGAAATGAAAGTTCCGGGCTGCAACACGGTAACCAAATCGCGATGCAGTTTTTGGAGGCAGTCCAAGTTGGCTTGGCAGTCGTCCGAAAGTTGATTGCCCACCATCAGTAGGAATGCCTTGGTGCCATATCCCCTTTGATGCAACATTCTTGTAATGGCTAGGCCGTCGCCACCGTTATTTCCCGGGCCGCAAAAAACAACGAAGGTCGTGTTTTTGCTATAGATTCGGGCAATATGGCGCACGCATGCTTCGGCTGCTTTTTCCATCAGGGCCAAACTTCCCCCTCCCGATTTCAGTATGGTAGCTTTATCGCATTCCCGTATTTGTAGCGCACTGAATATTTTCATGAAATCGTTTTTGAAGTGACTGCTGGCGCGTTTCCAAAATTAATTCTGCATGAACTAACGGTGAAATGACCCCGAGCAAAAGTCGAAAAAATATTTGTTATTTGCTTTTGCATTGATTTGGTATAAATTTGCGCGAAATTCAAACTACAACATGTCAGTTCTGGTAAATAAAGACTCGAAGGTAATCGTTCAGGGCTTTACAGGTACCGAGGGTACCTTCCACGCAAGCCAAATGATAGAATATGGAACCAACGTTGTTGGCGGCGTTACGCCGGCTAAAGGCGGTACACTCCATTTGGATCGTCCCGTATTCAACACGGTGAATGATGCGGTGGCCGCAACAGGTGCCGATGTATCGATAATTTTCGTTCCTCCGGCATTTGCTGCCGATGCTGTAATGGAAGCTGCGGATGCCGGTATCAAGGTCATCATCTGTATCACAGAAGGTATTCCCGTTCAAGATATGGTCGTTGCTCGCGAATACATCAATGGTAAAAACTGTAGGTTGGTAGGCCCCAATTGCCCCGGCATCATTACCGCAGGCGAGGCGAAGGTGGGTATAATGCCCGGTTTCGTTTTCAAGCCCGGACGCATCGGTATCGTTTCCAAGTCGGGTACTTTGACCTATGAAGCTGCCGACCAAGCGGTAAAGGCAGGCTTGGGTATTTCTACTGCAATAGGCATTGGTGGCGACCCCATCATCGGTACCACGACCAAGGAAGCCGTAGAATTGCTGATGAACGACCCTGAAACCGATGGTATCATCATGATTGGTGAAATTGGCGGTACCATGGAGGCGGAAGCTGCCCGCTGGCTGAAAGACAATATGCGTAAACCCGTTGTAGGCTTCATTGCCGGCCAAACAGCGCCCGCAGGGCGCAGAATGGGCCACGCTGGTGCCATCATAGGCGGTGCCGATGATACTGCAGCAGCAAAAATGAAAATTCTTGCAGAATGTGGCATCCACGTGGTTGCCAGTCCTGCCAATATCGGTAAGACGATGGCCGAGGCACTCTCAGCAGTTCCCGCCTAATTATCGTAACTAAGGAAATCCAAAAAACCCCGTTGCTAACAGCGGGGTTTTTTTACGAGTTGGTTTTTTGGGGTCGAAAGGTTTTTTTTATGGAAAACCGATAATTTTGGCACACTAATTGGATGGTATACCTTGAAGGCACGATTTGCCGTTTTTTGGACAATAAATACGAATTAATATGAAAAGGCTGCTAAATGCGAAGTTGATTCTACCCATGCTGGTAGCATTGTTCTTGACTGCGCCGGCACACCGGGCTCAAGCTCAAGACGTAACGGTTTCTTACCAATCTTTCTACGACAATCTGGCACCTTATGGCCAGTGGGTATACGATCCGCAATTCGGTAATGTTTTCGTTCCCAACGAAGATCAAGACTTCAGACCCTATACCCGTGGCCGCTGGGTGATGACGGAATATGGAAACACTTGGATCTCTGATGACCCTTGGGGTTGGGCTTGCTACCACTATGGCCGCTGGACCTACAATGGCTACTACGGTTGGATATGGATTCCCGGCTATGAGTGGGCTCCCGCTTGGGTAAGTTGGAGATGGGGTGGGGGATATTGCGGTTGGGCACCTTTGGGCCCGGGCCTCTATGCTGGCGACAATTACTACTGCCCCGACAACTGGTGGGTATTTGTAGAGCCTCACTATATGTATGAACCCCGTTGGCACGACCATTGGGATGGCTATGCCCGCAATAGGGTCTACATCCGCCGCACCGAGTTCATGAACAACTATGACGGAGGTGGAAGTTACGGGCATTACAACTACGGTCCTCGTGCTGAGGTGGTTCAACGCACCACTAACCAAGCGGTTGTTGTTTACCGAACCACTAACAGCAATAATGCAGGCCCAGCCGTAGTAAGCCAAAATACGGTGAATATCTATCACCCCAATGTTGATAGGAACAGTGTAAGTACCGCCCGCCCGGCTCAAGTAATGCAGGCACCTCGCCCAATTCAGGCAAAGGGCGAACCTACAGCAAAGCCCGGTGCCGGCAATAGGGTAGCTGCTTTCCATCAAGAGCACCCCATGCCACCCGTTCAGACCCAACATCAAACCGGTGCTCCAGGCCATAACCCGCAGCCCACTCCGGCTACGCAGTTTCAACAAGGTGGCCACCAGCCTCTGCCTGCTCCAATGCAACATAATCCACAGCCTGAGCCTGCTCAACACAATCCTCAGCCGGCACCCATGCAGCATAACACGCAGCCCGAGCCCATTCAACATAATCCTCAGCCTCAACCTGCGCCAATGCAACACAACCCGGCTCCTCAACCGGCGCCGATGCAACACAACCCGCAACCGCAGCCGGCCCCAATGCAGCACAACCCCGCTCCACAACCTGCGCCTATGCAGCATAATCAGCAGCCCGCTCCCGGCAATCAATATCAACAGGGAAATCGTCAGCCGGAACCGGTTCAGCATCAGCCGCCGCAACCACCTGCACCGCGCCCCCAGCCACAGGGTGGACAAATGCAACAGCAACGTCAAGATGGTGCTCCACATGGCCAAAGTCATCCCGCTCCCCGCACCAACAACACCAACCAAAACCAGAACAACGGGGAACACAAGAAATAAGTTTCCAATTGATACAGATGGACAGGGCCGATTCTTGGATAGAGTCGGCCCTGTCCTTATTTTTGAACACGCTGAATACCCATAACCGATCGTCCGGTATACCACTACGTCTTACCCGCACAATACATTTGCAATGGCCTTCTATGACTTGTCCAAATCCGATAGGCTTGATTTCGTTTTAGAAGTCAACGCACGCCTTTTCAGCGATTTTGAAAACGGAAGCCAACGGGAGTTGGAAGCGCTATTTGGAG
>CAIVHI010000486.1 GCA_903905685.1 uncultured Bacteroidota bacterium
CCATAACCAGCCCAAAAATAGTAAAATTGATACAATATTCCACTATTCTGTGACCGCTTGTGCGGAGTATCGAAATGTTGGCGTGGCCGGATGGTGGGGCAGGGTATACCAATCCATTAGTCCCGTCGGAATCCTGCGCCAACGGCTCGAGTAAAATATAGTCTTCGAAGTGGTCCAGCATAAGAGTCAGCAATTGTTTTCAGACCCCTTGATACAAATCCTGCATCGTACAGCCACCACTAGTTGCGCAACCTGTTTTTAGGTGAACGGCAGGAATTTCCTTTTTGTTGCCCCAAACGGAAATTGTCCTTTTTCCAGCCGAATTTCATCATTTTTGGTGAATTTGGCTTGGGGTCAACGATGACAGTTGATAATGAAATTGTCTAAGCAGAACCTCAACATTTCTAATGCCACATCTTCAGTGTCGCCCTACCCCAATATTTCTACCGATGGTACCTACACGACAATCTGCCTGCTGTCTTTATCTACAAATTTATACGCGTTGAAACAGGCTGTAATGCTCCCCTCCTTAGTATTGACCTGCAGACTTTCACGAATATCGGCACCCTCCCTGTGTTCAGAAATCTTTATTGACGTCGGCTTGCCCATGCTCAAATATACCGACATGCGTCGAGAAATTGCGGCAAAGTCTTATGAAAGCCCACGGGTAGAGGAGGCGAATTTTACCGGTTTTATTTTTTGATGCGTTTGTCGGTTGGTCTTCAACCCGTTGCCTAAAATGGTGCAAAAGGTCCACCAGACCTAGGTATTCCGCTGCCTTACTGGGGTACCGCAAAGCCCGTCCTCAACCCTTGCGCAGCCCCACGCGCTTCTTCCATTCCACAATGAAATCGGGTGGGTAGAGCGCCATTTGGCCTTCGGAGTCGAGAAACACCTGGGTGGTGCTGCCAATGCAGGCTACACGGCCGTCGGGGGTATAGATGGTGTAGTCGAACACTGCTTTGGCAGCATCGCAGTCGGTGTAGCGAACTTCCATTCTCGCGATGTCGCCATACTTCAACGGCAATTTGTGCTCAACTACCGATTTCACTATCGGACTGCCATAGCCATGCGCCATCACGTCGAGGTAGGAAATGCCGTATTGCCGACCGAAGGCTTCGCGGCCCTCTTCGAAATAGACCAAATAATTGCCGTGCCAGACAATGCCCATGGCGTCGGTCTCGTTGAACCTCACTCGGATTTCGTGGGTGGCGGTCAGGGTGCGGGCGGGGTCAGACGGCGCGTTTCTTGTGGTCATAGAGGAGTGCCAAAAGCATGTTTAGGGCGAAAAATAAAACCAATAACCCGATTTCGGGTAGGAGGTCGAGGAAGCTGCAGTTGCGCAGCATGACGTCGTAGAAGGCATTCAGGCCCCAGTTCATGGGCGATGCCTTGGCTATGGCCTGCATGGCCTTGGGCATGGCAAATACCGGCACCCACACCCCGCCAATGGCGGCCAATATGATGACCGAAGTAGAGCCAAACGGTGCCGACTGCTCCTGCGTCTTGGCCACGGTACCTATCAGCACCCCATAGCCTATGGCTGCCAGTCCGGAGAATAGTGCCACCATACTCATCAGCACCAAGTGCCCACCAATGTTCAAGGGGGGCAAACCCATGCCGGGAAACAGGAATACCGCCACCGCCACCATGAGGTAGAATTGCGCCATGGCTATGAGCAGGTAGGTAATGACTTTCCCGGCAAATACGGTGGCCATCCCGACAGGTTGCGTGAGCAGCCGCACCGCCGTGCCCTGACTCTTTTCTTTGACGATGTTGATGGACAACGGGATGACGATGAAGAAAATGGCAAACAGCGTCCAAGCCGACAGGTTGTGCTGCACAGAGTTGGGCAATAACGTCTCTGAGGCATTGGCGGCGCTGATTTCGCGGAAGGTGATGAAGCTCTTATCTCGGAAGCCGATGCCCGTGCCCAAGCTGCCTTGAAATGCCTGATAGACGGCCTTGGTCTCTATTTGGGATACCATCTTGTCCACCGCATTCATCACCGATACGCGATAGCCCGATGGCATGGCGGGGTCGAAGTAGAGGCGCACTTCCTTTTGGGCAGGCACGCCGGTGTCTGCCACCGCCGCGCCGGGTTGGCCCATACCCATTTTACTCATGATGGATGCCACGTTTTCGGTCGTATTGGCTTCCAAGTCTCGGGTGAGGTTGGCTGGAATGACGAGGGCCATTTGGTAACGACCCCGTGCCACAAGTGCTCGTGCCGATGCCTCGGTTAGCGGCCGGCCTTCGGCCTCGGTAATGGGTATGAGGGACCCTGCGGTATCGAAACTGCCCAGTATCTTTCTAGATACATAGCCCGTGTCGTTACTCACAAACAGTACCGGGATATGGGTGTGCCCCACCTTGCTGAAGGTGCTGTCCTGTATCAGCGTGACTGTAATGATGAGTACCACCGGCATGAGGAACAGCACGAGCAGCCCACCCAGGTCTCGCGACAGCAACAGCAATTCTTTCTTAATGGATGCCCACAGTTTATGCATGGTCGCGAAGGGCTTTACCGGTGAGTGCAATGAATACGTCTTCCAGGTTGCGGGCGCCGGGGGTTTGCGCCACGAGCCGCGACGGCACATCGCGGGCATACACCCGGCCGCGATCCATGATGGCGGTTTCGGTGCAGAATTCTTCAGCCTCCTGCAAGTGGTGGGAGGTATAAATCATGGTGGTGCCGGCGGCGTTGC
>CAIVHI010000487.1 GCA_903905685.1 uncultured Bacteroidota bacterium
AACCCCGTCTGGACGTTGTCCGATAGTGCATTGGCTACCATTAGCAGTTTTGGGTTGGTTACGGGAGTAGATTCCGGGGCTGAAACCGTGACGTTCACGTCGACTAACCAATGCGGCTCGGCAATCGTCACCTTGTCAATATCGATTGATAGTCTGCCTACGCTTTCGCCGATTTCGGGGATATCGAAAATCTGCGCTGCGTCTGCCGACACATTTTACTGCTCACCCACAGGCGGCGCGTGGAGCGCAACAGGTCCAGCCACTATCGATACGTCGACAGGCATACTGACGGCCGGCGCCGCCGGCTCAGCCTCGGTCACCTACTCGCTTACCAACCAATGTGGCAGGTCTTTGGTCACGACGACCCTTAGCATTCTACCGCTGCCGGCTACGCCCGTAATTTCCGCAAGCCCTGAAGGACCGGTATGTGGCGGCACCGACTACGTGAACTTCTCGGCATCGCCAAATCCGGTACCCGACTCCAACTATTACTTGTGGACGGCTACCGGGGGGACGGTGTTTGAACGCGGTAGTACTACCGTCAATGTATTGGTGAACTTCTCCGATTCGCTCAATACCAAAATCTACCTCCGCGATTCGTCATCAGCAACAGGCTGCATTTCCATTCCCTATATTAAGTCATATGACCTATCGCCCGCCGGAGGATTCGGCAATCCTAGAGTGTATTGGTCTGATGCGGCGCAGGGCTACCTCTGTTTTAGTGACTTCATGGACGAGGGCTATCAATGGGGGTGGGATGCCGTAGGCACCTTAGACTCGGGCACAATTCAGGGTGCAGTCAATCAGTTGTTCTTTTGTGCCGGCTGCAATGTCGACCCAACGAGGTACTACTGGGTAATGGTATCATTCGGCGGCTGTATGCAGAAGATCTATGACTCTACACACATGCCGCTTGCCGCGTCCGCTTCGCACCATACCTCCGGCAGTGGGATACGGGTGTTCCCGAACCCCACGACTGGGACGTTCACGGTAGGGTTCCCGCAGTTGGTGGAGGCGGCATTCATCACGGTGTATGACATATCTGGGAGGGCGATTTTGGGTAAAACGCTGGATGCCCCCGCGTTACTGGCCAACGTGAAACTGCCGGCAGCGCTGCCGGCAGGCAACTACCTGCTGCAGGTATCTACCATAGATGGGGTGTTCAGGATGTTGCTGACATTGGAGTAGAGGTGGAGTTGGTAACGACATTCAGAGAAGGAAAGTGATACACCGATAAAGTTCTTCCTCACTCTAAATTGACGGGGCGCCAATTCCGATTTGGGAGACGAATATTTTTGCGCGTTCGTGTGGTGGGAGGCGTATGTTCCAGCCTTTCCTACAAACTCGACTTCGACAATGACTGCAACCCAAGGACCAAATCTTCTAATAAGTGCAATAGCAAATCATCGGTTAAATGCCACCAGCATTGATGCATTGGCCGCCGACATAGCGGAGCGCATGCAAGTGCGGGTGGTGTATGGCAAAGTGCACAATTTTACCGATTTTTGTGGCGGAAGGTGAGGCAGGACAGGGGTCGCGCACGCTACGCGCCTGTGCGATAGGCGTGGAGCCGACGAACCTGGAATAATAGCTTACAAACTGTTTGATGTTCAGCTTGCACTGATGGAATGAATTGCGCAATACATGGGTTGTTATGCGGGCAACCTTGATGCGACTATAGCAAAGCGATTGTCAACAAACACTAAGGGGCTATTTTACCAAGCTACATCACCGCGTTCAATCTCCGCTTCGACACCATCCACAACAATCCAAACGTCACCACTGCATTCACGAGCAGCAGCTCAGTGCCTATGTGCCAGCCGCCCAGCCACGCGGCATCGTGCTGCTTAAGGATGTAGCAGAGCGCGGGGGCGGCTATGCAGACTATGGGTACGGCCGGGCCTCGGAGGGTGCGGCGGGTATACATGCCGAAGGCGAACAATGCCAGCAACGGCCCATAGGTGTAGCCGGCCACTACCAGCAGGGTTTGCAGCACCGAGCCGTCGTCCACAATCTTGAAGAAGAAAACGCAGAGCAGGAACAGCGCGGCAAAGCTGTAGTGCACCGCCAGCCTGATGCGTTTTTGCCGTGCCTCGTCCAGTGCCGGACTGCGCCGGCGGATGCCCAGCAGGTCGATGCAGAAGGAGGAGGTGAGTGCAGTGAGGGCACCGTCGGCACTGGGAAAAAGGGCAGATATCAGCCCGATGATGAATAATATGCCCACATAAGGCGGCAACATGGAGAGCGCAACGGTGGGGAAGAGGTCGTCGCCGGCAATGGCCTTGCCCTGATACATAAACGCGTTGCCTCCACCCGGCGCAGGGGCGAAACTGCCACCTGCCTGCATTACATACAGGTACAGCATCCCGCCCAGCAACAGGAACACCACTACCGCCCCGGCTTGCAGCAGGCTGAGCACCACCACGTTCTTTTGGGCACCACCCAACGTGCGCACGCTGATGTTCTTCTGCATCATCTCTTGGTCTAGCCCCGTCATGGCTATGGTGATGAAGGCACCGCCTATAAACTGCTTCCAAAAGTAGTTGGCCGCAAAGGGGTCGCTGCGAATGGTGTGGGTGAACCCGGCGGCAGCCATTTGCCGCAACGCGGCGCTAAACGGCATATGCACGGCCTGCAGCAGGCAGTACAGGCACACCAATAGTGCCGTTAACATAAATGTGGTTTGCAGGGTGTCGGTCCATACAATGGTTTTAACGCCCCCGCGGTAGGTGTAAAGCAGGATGAGCACGAGAATGACCACGGCCGTAACCTCGAACGAAATGCCCGACCCGGCCAGCACAAACCGCTCCAATACCTTGATGACGAGGTAGAGCCGAAGTGTGGCCCCTAAAGTGCGCGAGACTATGAAAAACAGTGCACCCGTTTTATAGGCCGACATGCCGAACCTGCTGCCCAAGTAGCTGTAGATGCTGGTGAGCTGCAACCGGTAATAGAGCGGCAGCAGCACAAAGGCCACCACCATGTAGCCGGCCACGTAGCCGCCAACCACTTGCAAGTAGTCGAAGCCCGACTTGCCCACCGTGCCGGGCACGGATATGAATGTGATGCCCGACAGCGACGTGCCCACCATGCCAAACGCTACCAGCCACCACTTGGAGTTACGGTTGCCGATGAAGAACGACTCATTGTCGGAATGTCGTGACGTGTAGAACGCTATGCCCAGCAACAGGGCGAAATAGAGTGCTACAACGGTTGCCGGCAAAAGGGGCGTCATGTTTTCGAATCAGGGGTTGGTATGATCCTGTATTGCAAATATAAAGGCTGCGGAGGGTGCCTACGCCCGAGACCGGCTGGGGACACAAAAAAAGCCGCCCCTTTGCAGGTGCGGCCGGTTGTGAATCCGTATTTTGAAGGTGTTATTCCGGTTTAAAAGGTGGTTGAATCACGATGGTGCCGGCGTGTTTTGGCAATTCGGGCACGGCTTCGGCACCATCGGTAGGCATTACGATTTCCCTATCGGTGATGTCGCGCAGTTGTGGCAGCTGCTCCTTGGAGTTGATGCCGAGGTAGTCCATAAAGTGTTTGGAGGTGGAGTATATGAGCGGTTTGCCCACCGCGTCTTCCTTACGGCCCGATATCACGATGAGTTCCTTCTCCAGCAATTTTTGAATGCTGTAGTCGGCACTCACGCCGCGAATGTATTCCACTTCGCTCTTCGTTACGGGCTGTTTGTAGGCAATGATGGCCAAAGTCTCCATAGCTGCTGCCGAGAGTTTCTTGATGTGGCGGTCGCCCACCAAGTGGAGCACCGTGCCGTGGTAGGCCTTCTTGGTGAGGAAGCGGAAGCCGCCACCGGTCTCTACAAGTTGAAACGGGAAATGGGGTGCGTCATATTTTTGGCTGATGGCCGTAATGCTCGCCGCAACATCATCGGGTGCAATTCCCGGTTCTACCGATTGCGCCAATATCTCCACCATCTCCATTTGCGTAATGGGTCTGTCGCCTGCAAAAACCAGGGCTTCAACGTGCAGCATCAGCGATTCCAACTCCATAAACTTTCCTTGGGGGACATCGAAGTTAGCGGTTGGCTGCGGTAGATGAACAGGCCGGTATTCCACAGGGTGTGGATAAGCAGAAGGGGTTGCCGGATTGGCGTCTCGAATGGCCGGCGCATTTGCTGACCATCGTCAGCCTTTCTCTGCCCACACCGGGCTACCTTCGCAAATGCACGTCGGGGCATACCCGCAAAAAGGCGACAACGGACTATGAAAAAGGTGTTTTTGGTAACTAATTTCTCGGATGCTTGCGCGCATGCTGCAAATTATGCTTGCGCACTTTTTGGTGCCGAGGAGCCGAAATTCATACTGATTAACATTTACACCGTTCCGTCCATCTATGCGGCTGATGGAATAAGCTTGACCACCGTGAAGGACGACTTCGACGATGAGCACTCGGGCTTGCAATTGGAGTTGCATAGGTTGCAGGCCGCTTTTCCCAAGCTCGATATCGAGGCGCTCCCGGTGACGGGGCCATTTAGGGTGGCCCTGCACGACTTGGTTCATGCCGAGCACCCCGATTTGATTGTCATGGGTGCGCCCACCTACTCGGAGTTGTGGCACCCGGGTGCCGACAAGTTTGCGGTAGTTAGGGCATTGGCGTGTCCGGTGTTGATAGTGCCCCCAAACCATGTCTATCGCCCATTCCAAAAAGTGGGTTTTGCGTTCGATGGGCGAAAGGCTTGTACGGCCCACCAAGTGTCGGCCATTGCCGATTTCCTCATGTACACAGGTGCCATTCTTGAGGTTCTGCATATTGCAGACCCATTGCACCCTTTGGCACCCAATGCAGTGACCGGGTTGGAACTGCTACAGCCCGAAATCAAGACCATGGAAAATGACGACGTTATTGATGGTCTCGGCCGCTATGCGCAATCGGGCGATATCGGTGTGCTGGCCATGGTGCCCCGTCAACACGGTATTTGGCACATGCTGTTCAATAGGAGCAACACACGGGAAGTGGCCCGCACTTACGATATCCCGGTATTGGCCGTTCATGAAGATTGATGGCGTCATCCGCACGCAACCAAATGTGGCGCATCGGAAGGTCGCTCCGGTGACCGATTTATGGTCATGTTTAACAGGTATAGGGGATGCCTTCTATATCTATGGAAATGTACACGACAATGCTGCGAGACAAAAAAATGCCCTACCAATTCAACTTATCCAAACATAGTGTGGGAGTGGAATGGGTAGGGCACATGCGCCAAGGGCGGAGGCTGTCAACTATTGGCCACCATTGGCTATAAAGTTGTTCAGGTCCTTCTTGCTCGCATCAAAACTCAACATGTTGTTTATTTTGAAATAGTTGCTTTGGTCAGTCGTTTTCGAATAGGCCGCTTTGGCAAAGTCGAGCTTGGTTTTTTCGAAGCTGAACAAGCCGCAAATTTGCGCCACTTGGTCGGTAGATAAGCAATTGGAACTCAATATTGCCTTGGCGGTTGACAGCTTGGTATCTTCGAAAGATGCACTTGAGATGCTTTTCTTGGCCGATCCGAAGGCCCCGGGAGCCATAGGCATGGTGCAGCCGGCGGGTGATGCCGCGGCTTGTTGTTGCGGTTGGCTGTAATCGCTCGATGACGTGGTTGTCGTCGTCGTGGTTTGGGAGGTAGTCGTCTGCACATTGGCATCGTTCATATTGATGTTCATATTCACGTTGCCGCTACCGTCGGGAGCACCCATATTCATATTGATACTTACACCGCCTGCGCCTGCATTTACGTTCATGCCTGAGGGTGCGGTAGTTGTGGTAACTGTTGTTTGCGTCACGGTGCTTTGGGCGGGAGGCGCGGCTTGGGGTGCTTGGCCGTAGTGCGCCTGATACATGTCGGGCGGCGGGTTGTAGCTCACCGGTACTGGCGTCATGCCGAAGTAGCGCAATTTCAAATCACCGTCTTTTGCTTTTTTGATTTTGAACGTCACTTCTGCAAAATTGCCGGTAGCGGCGTCCTTGATATTCATCATCTTCGTGATTTCGGGTTTCGAAGGGTCTTCGAAAACGACTTTGCCATTGTAGTAATCGGCAGTCAAGCCATCTACCCGCACATTGGTTTGGGCTACCGGGTTTTGCTTAACGCCATTGAGAATCAAGTAAAATTTGTCGCCGTCTTCGGAGAATACGGTTATTACCCCCTGAGCGTGCGCCCATATGGAAAACAGGGATACTGCCAATAAACATAAAATTCGTTGCTTCATAAAGTGGTAGTTTTTCTTGTGTTCAAAAATAGATTGAATTTTGGATTTTTCAGTCTCGGATTATTTTCCCGGCGCAGATAATTTGGGTATTACTCGTAATGTGCAGGAATGAGGGTATCTACCCACTCTGCCAGCGACGGGTATTGCTCGTCTACCAAGTTGTGGGGCAGCTCCAACGGTGCGCTCTTTGTAGTGATGAATACCGTGTGCATGTTCAGCCTTTTGCCAAACTCCATGTCAGACAGGCTATTGCCCACCATGATGCACTTTTTGAAGTCTATGCCCGGCAAATGTTCCTTGGCTTGAAGTGCCATGCCTACATTCGGTTTTCGGTTGGGGTCTTCGTCTGATACCGCCGTACAATTGTAGATTTTGTCTATCCGGCCGCCGGCTAAGGCGGTTTCCCGTTTCAGATGCAGATTGATGTCGCGCAGGGCTTCCAAGGTCATGATGCCGCGCCCTACGCCGCGTTGGTTGCTCACCACCACGATGTGCCCAAAGAGATTGGCTGCCGACCTCAACGCAGTCAGTGCCCCCTCAAGGAAAACAAATTCGTTGGTGGAGGTGATGTATGACCCCACCGACTCTATATTTATTACGCCGTCACGATCCAGGAACAAGGTCCAACTCGTGTCCACTTCCGGCCTCTGCGCGCTCCCTTCCATACTTACGGGTTTGTAAACAGGTTTTTTTCTACAAGTTCGCACATGATGTGTCCCAACATGATGTGCGATTCCTGAATCCTCGGGGTGTCGTTACTCGGCACATTGATGAGGTAATCGCACATATCTTTCAGTTTCCCACCGGTTTTACCGGTAAAGCATATGGTCACCATACCCAGGCTGCGGGCTACTTCCATGGCTTTTATGATGTTGACGGAGTTGCCCGATGTGCTGAGGCCTATCAAAACATCTCCACGCTTGCCTATGCCCTTCACGATGCGGCTATATACAACGTCGTATCCATAGTCGTTGGCCACCGCTGTGAGGTATGAAGTATTGCAGTGCAATGCCTCGGATGGCAATGGGTCGCGGTCGGAATAGAACCGTCCGCTGAATTCGGCCGCCAAATGCTGGGCATCTGCGGCACTGCCGCCATTACCGCAAAACAACACCTTGCCACCGGCCCTGAAAGATTCGGTAATGGCATGCGTCACGTGTTCTACCGTTGCCAATAGGTCGGCATCGGCCAATATCCCCTGCTTTACCTCTATTGATGATGAGATGATACTCTTGATTTTTTCCTGCATAAGATTGGTCAAAGCTACAATGTAATCAAAAATATTTCACTCCCAATTTCGTGCCGGGATTCGTGAGCGCACCATTTTTAACTTTGAAGTCATTGGTCGGCGCCTTATTCTATTACTTTCGGTTAATCTAATGCACTATAGGCAATGTCTATACTTCCGTTAGCGACCATGAGGCGCAAATGCCGCGTGCAACCCGAAATGTGGGGAGGGCCCGAATCTACGGGCCATTAGGAGGGAGCGCACGTCGACGTTGTTTTGACGGCAACGTGTGCTTTCGGCCGCTAGGGCACGTTCCACAAAGACAGTGCATTTTTTCAGTTTTGGTTAAAAATATGGATGCAATATGTAAAATACGCGTGTGAAAAATCCGCACTTGTGGGCATCCTGTTTTTTTCGAAATTGCTTATTGGTTTTTTCGGGATGTTGAATAGCTTTGTAAAAAAACCGGATATAACCGGGGCAAAAAATCGTATGACAAAAGTTGTTATCTTAGGAGGTGGCGTGGCAGGAATGAGTGCCGCACACGAACTGATTGATCGGGGCTTCAGTGTTGAGGTCTACGAGACCAACAGGCAATACTGCGGTGGTAAAGCCCGTAGTGTAAACGTGCCGGGAACGGCAAACGAAAATCCGGATTCGGCGTTGCCGGGCGAACACGGGTTCCGTTTTTTTCCGGGGTTTTACAAACATATCACCGACACCATGAGCCGAATCCCCTACCGGGACGAAAACGGCCATATGAACCGCCATGGGGTATTGGACAACCTCACCCCAACAGAGTCTATCATGATTGCCCGCACCAATGGTGAACCCATCATCACAAGTGCCACCTTTCCCCGCAGCCTGAAACAACTCGAACTGGTGTTGAAAGTCATGTTCGGTGGCGATGACTCGGGGCTCACTCCCGAGGAGGAAAAGTTTTTTGCAGAGCGCGTTTGGCAATTGATGACCTCATGCCAAGAACGCCGCCAGAACTTCTACGAAAAAGTAGGGTGGTGGGAATATATGGAAGCCGACCGCTTCAGCGACACCTACAGGCACCTGTTGGTGGAGGGGCTTACCCGGACGTTGGTTGCAGCACAAGCCAAATTGGCAAGCACCAAAACCGGTGGCGACATCTTCCTTCAATTGATTTTCAATATGATGGACCCGTTCGTGAACGCAGACCGCGTATTGAACGGCCCCACCAACGACAAATGGTTGGATCCGTGGTTGGCTTACCTCACCGGCAAAGGGGTTAGATACCACCTCAACAACAAAGTAGACAGCTTGGAAGTGGCCGATGGGAAAATAGCCGCTGCCATGATTACCGATGAAGACGGCAACGTAAAAAGGATCACCTCCGACATTTTCCTTTCGGCAGTACCGGTGGAAGTGTTCGCAGGCCTGATCACCCCGGATATGATAGCCCTCGACAGTACCTTTACCCAAATCCAAACGCTCGCCAATAACGTGCAATGGATGAACGGACTACAGTTCTTCCTCAATCAAGACGTGTCCATCAACAAAGGCCATATCATATATTGCGACAGCCAGTGGGCGGTTACATCCATTTCGCAAGTCCAATTTTGGAAAGGGTTCGACATCACCAAATGCTACAACGGCAAAGTTAAAGGTGTACTTTCAGTTGACATCTCCGACTGGAACTCTGTGGGTTACAACGGCAAAATTGCCAAAGACTGTACCGCAGAGGAAATCAAGGACGAAATTTGGAAGGAAATCAAAGCTGCCGTCAACTATGGTGGCAAAAACATCCTCACCGATGACATGGTGGAGACTTGGTACCTGGACCACGACATCCGTCCAGGCACCGAAAACACCATCAACCACGACAAAGAACCCTTGTTGGTCAACAACATCAACACTTGGTGTCTGCGCCCAACAGCGTATACCAATATACCCAACCTGTTCCTGTCGGGCGACTATGTGCGCACTTATACCGACTTGGCAACTATGGAAGGCGCCAACGAAAGCGCCCGCCGTGCGGTAAACTGCATTATCGATGCCACCGGCACGGATGCCGACCTATGCGAAATATGGCCGCTCTCCGAACCGTTGCTCTTGGCACCGTTCCGCGAAATGGACAAATTGCGTTGGGAAAAAGGAATGCCTTGGAAAAACCCGCTGTAAGGTTTACCGACGTGGCAGTACTGAAAACATAGCCAACTTTATGGCCCGCCAAACTGTTCGGAGGTCGGTGGCGGGTCACAGGATGCTACATCTAAAGCCAAGTCATCCACAGCATATTCTGTTGGGGGTGTCTTGGCTTTTCGACCTATTTTTCGGTTAAAGATAGCTGCCTTGGCTGTCACCTCAAGCCCTATACAATTCCCGTGGTGATGCCCAAACCGGTACCAATTGGCCGGCGAGTTGGAGTTTGACGGTGTTATAGGTCTTGCGAGTCGCTATAAGCCTGCCCATGTTGGGAAAGGCCAATAAAGCCGGTTATTTGCATATCCGGCCGGACTACCTATTTTTACAAGGCATTGGTGCGGCTGTATGCGTTGAAGGCACGAACCAAGCCCGGTATATACGGGCTTGAAAAATTTAACTCCCATTCACCAAACTATCTTGCCCCCAATCAGGATGGAACCCAATGCAATTATCGGTCAACTCTCAATACGTGGCACACCTAGCTGAGCAACCCATCGCTTTTATTTGTCACCCGTACCACCGTGGGGGAGTAACCCGATGGATGGCCGATGCCGCCATAAAATACGGCTCCGAAGGCCGTAAGGTGTATTTCGTCACCGTAGTCCCCAAGAACCGCTTTTTCTCTGCCGGCAAGGCAGAGACCATGGCAGAGCTCGTTATGCCCTATAAAAACGTGGTGCAGATTGTAACGGAGTCCGTAACCGGAGAATTTGAACTGGGATTGCCCGAGTATCGTATAGAAGCCTATACCAGGCTCATGAAGCAACACTTGCCGGTAGGTACCGCAGTCATTGTGTCTGACGACCCGGATGTGTGGGCCGCCGCCGCTGCAATGCGGGCCTCCTTCCTTTTGGTGGGCGTGCTGCATGCCGATGAGGTCAATTACTTCGACTTGGCTTCCAAATATGCAGCCTCATTCGATTTTTATGCCTGCGTATCCAAGAGGGTGGCCGCAAAACTCGCAGACCGCGTGCCCGCATGGCCGCGTGCCCGCATGGCCGTGATTCCCTGCGGAATCAAACTCCCCATGTTGCAACCGCAAGCCCGTGCTACAAAGGTGTGTAGGCTGGTATATGTGGGCCGCCTTACCGAATATCAAAAACGCATATCCGACCTCCTCAATGTAGCCCTGAAACTACGCGAATTAAAATTCGATTTCCAACTCACGATTGTTGGCGATGGTGGGGCGGATAAACTGGCATTGCAAGCCGCAGTTCAAAATGCGGGCATGGGCGAGTGTATCAAGTTCGCCGGCTGGATGGCTAAAGAAGCAGTCGCGTCAATCCTCGACACATCGGATGTCATGATTATGACCTCCGACTTTGAGGGCACTCCCGTAGCCATGATGGAGGCCCTTGCGGCAGGTTGCGGCTTTGTGGGCACTCGCGTAAGCGGCATCGAAGACTATGAATGGGTGCAAGGTTCGAAGGAGTGTTTCCGCATTTTTGAGGTTGGCGCGACTAGTGATGCCGCACAAAAAATCGTTGAACTGGCATCGATTCCCTTTGCCCAAAGGACAGGTGCCGCTCGGCTTATCGCGGAATCCCATTTCGACATGGCCACTTGCCTGCACCGTTACGACGAAGCCATTGCGGGTATTTCCCGACCATGCCAAGCCGCATCGGCACCTAAATTTGGGGTCGCAGGTAGGCTTAAATCACGTTTACTCTACACCATGCGGGTGGCGAAATTGCGGCTCGCAAGCAGCCGTGCCTCCCGATTGTAAGTGGCCTAAGGGTGCCCGGGCTCGGCACCGTATCCAATCTTGACCACTATTTCGTTCTCGCGGTTTATTAAATCCCATGGGGCGTTGTAGCCCAAGTAGTTGTACTCTCCAATGGTGGTAAGGCCGGCTGCGGCCAGCAAGGCTTTCAATTGGTTTTCCTTCTTCATTATCGTTTTTTCCACGGCATACCCGCCAAATTTGATGGCTGCAAAATAGCCCTCGTCGCTTTTTTGGATTTTGACTGTGGAGTCTTTCGGCATGGGCAACTGTTCTCGGGTATAGTTGGCCGGCATCACGAAGCTCATACGGCTGGTATTGCCATCGCGGCAAATCGCTACCGGCGCAGTCATGGCGATTTTCTGCTCCGTCATGTTCCCACCAAATATATATCCGGCCAAGCGCCTGAAGTTGTCGTTGCTGTTGCCCATATAGCTACCGCCTGGACTCTCCACGGTTGCGATGATGGCAGACGGATAGTAACGGATTTCAAAACCACCTTCCGATTTTATGGTGGTATAAGGTCTGCGCTCGGTCTTGCCGTTGGATACTGCTGCTACTAAAACTCCTGTAATTGCTATCAAAACCACGATGTAAACCATTTTCATGACTGCTATTTGGTACAAATTTACTGATTTTGTTTAAAATTTTCGATGAAATGTTAAACAAAGAACGTTAAACGTTGTTTCCTCGAGGGTTAATCAGGATTGTCCTATCCAACCGGGGCGACGATGTTGCCATAATGGATAGTCGTTGCCGCAAACGACTCAGGAAATACTGCCGAAAAAGGACGTACCGGGTTGACATGGTGGGCGGTGCCGATTCCCCTGAATTCGGCCGATAACAGGTTGCGCTATTTTGCGTATTTTTATCGGGTATTTTGGTTGGGAGAACTATTTTCCAAACTGATTGTTCCAAAAAAGGCAAGCACCACAATGGCAAACCGATATGTTGCTCAACCGTCACTGTTGCTCACCTTGGCCTGCCTCCTGTGTCTCGTAGCAACAACCTATGCGCAAAAGGACACCGTAATGGTTTGGAACCAATGGTGCGAACGTCAAGATACCGCCGTACTGTTTCTGGCAGCCAACAATACCATCAGCGTTTACACGCCGGGAACGAAGGCTGGCGACCTCGTGTTGAAAAGCCTGGACAAGACGCTAAAAATAAGCAGTCAGGAAATTGTTGCAGATACTCTTTCGGTATTGGCAATGCCCTATACCTTGGAAAAGCCCATGAGGCTCGCCATTTCTTCGAAGAAAACCGGGAAGGTGCTTAAAACGGTCTACTTCAACGGTGCTACCGTGCCCGTGCCCAATGCCCGCTTGGGGCGTCTAAAAGACACCCTGGTGCCCAAAGTAAACGTGTTGGCGCAAGTGGGGCTACGCGTCTACTTCCCCAATTCCTTGTACAGTTATCCTTACCATGTTACGCAATACACGTTCAAAACAAGTTACGATAAGGTGAATGTAAGTATACAGGTGAAAGGGGGTTTGATATCTCGCGATGTGGAACAGGCCATTAAAGCTGCACCCGTTGGGGCGGTTTTGAACTTTACCGACATCAAGGCCACCTGCCCCGAATGCGTAACGCGCTCAATACCGGATTATAGGGTGAAATTGACAAAATAGGGCAACAGCCCTCATGCCCAGCCTTTAGGATGTCGAAAAGACAGTTCTCGCTTACTGTTTCAGGATACGCATACTTGAACTTTACTGCGTGTCCTATTGGGAAAAAGGTACCTTTGAAACCACAAACAGGAAAAGAGACACATGTCGATTGGATAGGAATTTTTACAGGAATTGACATTGGAAGCCGCCGTTACCCGGCGTTTTTTGGAGCATGTGCCGTTTGATAGGCTCGAATTTCAGCCTACAGAAAAGTCGGAGCCCCTTGGCCGTTTGGCCGTACATGTTGCGGAAATTGTGGCGTGGTGGACAGCGGTTTGCGAAGCAGACCGGCTGGACTTCACCCATTTCCAACCCCGCGTCTTTACTTCTTCAACAGACCTCTTGTCCTACTTCGACAGCCTCCTTGCCGATGCCAAGAGGGCGCTTGCGGTTGTGGATGACGCGCAATTTTCGAAACCTTGGTCTATGACCCATGGCGGCGAGGTATTGTTTACCTTACCCAAGAAGCAGGTGGCGCGGCTGTTCTGCATGAACCACCTCGTGCACCATCGCTCGCAGTTGGGCATGTATTTGCGTTTGTTGGGCGTTGTAGTGCCCGCCACTTATGGGCCGTCGGCCGATGATGACAGCGTGATATTGATTAAACCGATGGTCTGAACGGATTGGCAATGCGTCGTAAAGAATATATCCTGAAATTTGCGCTAATTGGCTTTGCCGGGCAGTGGCGAAGAACAAATTCCAAGTATTTCATCGTCGCCACTGGCCTAATTGGTTTACCGAACAAGCTGTAATTAGCCCCATCGTCTCATGACGCAAGAAAGCAAAATAGTGGAATACATCAGTCGGTCGGTAACGTTGACCGACGATGAAGCCTCGCAATTTGCCTCGAGTTTTAAGGAGGTCAAAATCAGGAAAAGGCAATTCATCGTGCAGCCCAACTTCGTAGCCAAGCACCGTAACTACGTGCTCAATGGCGCATTTCGCGCCTATGTGGTAGATGACGACGGGCAAGACCATACCATCGCCTTCGCCATAGACGACTGGTGGATAACCGATTACAATAGCTACATCTTGCAACAGCCGGCCACCATGTTTGTAGTGGCATTGGAAGACAGTGCCATATTGCAGATGGACCATCCAACCGAAGTGGCGCTCAAAGCGGGCAACCACAAATTCGAGACCTTCTTCCGGATTAGGGCAGAACGGACCGCCGCATTCATGCAGCAGCGCATTATCTCCAACCTGACCCAAACCGCCGAAGAACGCTACGAAAACTTCCTCCAAAAATATCCGGCCATCGTTCAGCGGGTGCCGCAATACGCACTGGCATCCCACTTGGGGATGACCACCGAGTTCCTATCCCGCATCAGGAACAAACGGACTCCCAATAAAGGTTGAACCAGTTCAACCGAATTTCCTAAACTACATCATTTTACCCCCTCCCAAGTAGGCGCAATTTTGCACTGTCAATAACGACTAAAACAAAAAACAAAGCAAAATGGCAAATTCAGTAGCAAGAACTTTTACGGTTCCTACAAAGGCAGAAGTATCTGCAACCAACGGTGCGATCTTCGACAACCTGCAAAAAATGATTGGCTTCGTGCCCAACCTGTATGCCTATTTTGGCAAGAACGAAACCGCCTTGGCCGACTACCTCGCACTTCAAAACCGCAAGAGCACGTTGCGCGGCAAAGAAAGGGAAGTCATCAACCTGGTGACGAGCCAAGTGAACGATTGCAAGTACTGCCAATCGGCCCATACGGTTTTTGGAAAGATGAATGGTTTCACCGAAGATGAGGTATTGGAAATCCGCAAGGGCTCCGCCTCGTTCGACCTCAAGCTGGATGCCTTGGCCAAATTGACCCAATCGATTGTTGAAAACCGTGGACGCGCCACCAAGGAATTTAAAGAAGCGTTTTTCGCTGCCGGCTACACCGAGGCCAACCTAATTGACGTGGTGATTGTGGTTGGCGATAAAACCATCAGCAACTACATCCACAACCTGACCCATCTCGAAATAGATTGGCCCATTGCGCCAACCGTTTAATCTACCCGTAGAGACGGTCTTCGTTCCCATAAAATGCAACGAGGAAGTGCAAATCATTTTGCGTTTCCTCGTTGCATTTTTGGCTGTCTACAGGTCCCCGCCAACAAAATCTGCAATCCGTGCAACCTTTGCAATCCGCACTTGTCCTTAACTTCAAACATTCTCGACTTAAGTGGCGGCGCGCTATATCGATATCAATCAGGCCTTGGTAGACCGTTGTCGCCAGGGCGACGCGCGGGCGCAGCATGAGGTGTATCACCTGTATGCCAAAGCCATGTACAATGTGTGCATGCGCATTGTGAATCATGCCACCGATGCCGAGGATGTTTTGCAGGAGGCTTTTTTGGAGGCATTCCGATATATCCACGAGTTTCGGGGAGACTCGGCTTTCGGGCCTTGGCTGAAGAGGATTGTGGTGAATCGCGCCATCAACCACCTCAAAAAACGGCGGTTGACCTTGTTGGAGCAACTACCCGATACGGAAGACGTGGCGCAGCAAGATGCCTACGGCAGTGAGCACGTTGCCTATGAAGTGAAGAAGGTTCATGCGGCATTGCTGCAACTGCCTACGGGCTACAGGGTGGTGCTAAGCCTGTACCTGCTGGAAGGATACGACCATGGCGAGATCGCCCAAATATTGAACATCACCGAATCGACTTCCAAATCGCAATACAATCGTGCAAAAACAAAATTGAAGGCTCTGATAAAGGAAAAAACGTGAGAGACGAACTGGAACATTTTTTTGAGGAACATGGCGACGATTTCGACGTGCATCAACCGCCCGCCAACCTGTGGCAGCGGTTGAACAAACAATTGCGCCCTGCGCAACGCCGCACGTATAGGTGGTATATTGCCGCCGCAGCGTCGGTGGCATTCCTGCTCGGTGTTTGCACATGGCTTGCGCGGCCTGGGGTTCCCGAAGTTGCCGGGCACGACGTAGTAGACGTTACGGTAGCCCCGGAGCTTAAGGAAGCAGTGGCCTACTATGCATCGGTGGTAGAAACCAAGCGCAATGAGTTGAGTCCTTTTGGAACCCGGTATCCCGACCTCTTTAAAGACTTTTCCACAGAAATGGACACGCTGCATGTGCTCTACCGCCAATTGGTGGCCGAGTATAAGGCTTCCGACGGCAATGAGGCCGTGTCTCAGGCATTGATTGAAAATCTGCAAATGCAGGTGCAACTCCTGAGTAAGCAGCTCCAAATCATTCAGAGCCTAAAAAACAAGGGTCTGAAGAAAAACTCAAAACCGAAATTGATATAAAGCCACAACTATGAAACAGCTAACCAACATTGCCGTAATCGCGGTTCTCCTTCTATGGAATGCATTTGCCGCAGGCGCGCGCACCCACGAATTGGTGGAACAGGAAAAGAAATATTCGGGGCACTACAATGTTAACGGTGCAGAGCGACTGGTGATAGACAATGTGCATGGCAATGTACACATCAACACTTGGGACAAGAATGAAATCACGGTGGATGTGACGGTAAAGGCTAAAGGCCGCACCGAGACGGAGGCCAAGGAGATTCTGGACCGCATCAGCATCGTGATGTCGTCTAACGAAAACGGCGGCCACGAGGTTTTTTGCAAAACCGTGCTGGAGCCCATCCGCAGCAGCATCCACAATAGCGAGATGTCGATAAACTATGTGGTGAACATGCCCGCAAAAAATGCAGTGGATGTCACCGATAAGTTCGGCGACGTTTACTTGGGTGATTGCTCGGGCCGGGTGCGCATGAATGTGTCTTATGGAGCGTTGAACATGCAACGCATTTCAGGCAGCGACAACAAAATAAGGGTGGCTTTTGGCAGTGCAATGGTCGATAGGGTGGAGAAGGGCACCTTCGATATCTCCTACTCCAGCCTTACCTTAGACAATGCCGACAATGTGGATATCACCAACAAATTCGGGAGTACCCACATAGGCTCAGTTCACGACCTGACCATGAACCAAAAATATGGCAGCATCGATATAGGTAGCGTGGACCGTGTTTCGGGAACGGTGGACTATGCCAATTTTGAAGCCGGAAACTTGGAAAAGAGCGCGGAACTGACCGCGAAATATTGTGGCCGGGTAGACTTCAAATCGGTAAATGCAGGGGTGGAATTGATGGACATCAAAATCCATTACAGCAATATGACGTGCCGCTTGGCAGAGGGGGTAAACTTGGCGGTAGATGTAACCACGTCATACAGTGCCTTCAAACGTGGCAGCCGCTTCCCCGACTTTGCGGAAACATCGGGCCGTAGTGGAAGTTCGGAGCACTATCGGGGGCGTATAGGAAAAGGAACCGGTACAATGCAGATAGATGCCCATTACAGCGATATCGGTTTGAAATAGGCAGGGGGTATACAGTAGCCGGAAGTAATTGTTCGCCCATTGTTTTGTGCCACAACTTGGCAATAATCTTGGTTACGAGTTCCAATCTTCAAATGGCGGTCCTTCCCAGGCTGCCATTTTTTCTTGCCTCTTGGCATCGTGTAACGAATCGTAAAAAGCACGGTGGCGCTTTTTACGGTGTGGGCCTTGAAGGGCACTATCCATGTTACGCTGTAGTTCACGAACCATTTGGGCAAAAAAAAGCCGGCCTGAGAACAGGCCAGCCCCTATAAACCCTATCACTATGAAAACTTGTGCGAAGTTAATAACAATTCTGCAAAAAGAAAAAACTTTTGGGAACGGCAATTTCGGGTATCCCTACCATTGCAGCGGCCGATTGTTGGTGCGCCCGGCATTTATCCGATTGGGGATAAGTGTGGCCGGACTTACTTTTTCTTTTTCGGGGAGAACATCGCCAACATGCGGCGTCCTTCCATTTTGGGCATAGACTCCAATGCGCCGAATTCGGCAAGACGTTCCGCAAATTTCAGCAGCAGCAATTCTCCACGTTCCTGAAACATGATGGCACGCCCCTTGAACTGCACATAGCACTTCACCTTGTTGCCATCCTGCAAAAATTTCTCGGCATGTTTGGCTTTGAAGTCGAAATCGTGTTCATCGGTATTCGGCGTGAAGCGTATTTCCTTTACTTCCGATTGCTTGGCCTTGGCTTTCTGTTCCTTTTCCTTTTTCTTCCGCTCATACAGGAATTTCTTGTAGTCTATCAGCCTGCACACCGGCGGAACCGCTGTGGGCGAAATTTCAACAAGGTCTACTTCCTTGGCTTGAGCCATCTTGAGTGCCACCGCCACAGGGTAAATACCGGGTTCCATATCATCCCCGATAACCCGTACTTCGGGGGCCGTAATGTCGCCATTAAGCCTGTGTTCGGTCTGTATGACCTTCGGCTTGTAAAGCGGTTTGCCTTTTGGTTTTTTCTGCATTAATTGATTTTAAAAATTATCGGCAAAATTATAATATTTGTTTGGATTTCCTGCAAATTACTTTCCGGAAAGTTTTCAATGCTCGGCCCGGGTTTTTCCTTTCAACTGTTCGGTAATGATGTTTCTCGCGTCGGCAATGAATTGGGCCAATGGCAATGCGCCTTTGTCGCCTTCACCATGGATGCGTACACCAACGGTGCCGTCGTTCATTTCCTTTTCGCCCACAATGAGCATATAGGGCACTTTCATCAGTTCGGTGTCGCGAATCTTACGGCCTATCTTTTCGCCGCGGTCGTCTACCTCGGCCCGCAAATCTGCGGATTTCAGTTGCGCCACTACCGATGCTGCGTACTCGTTATACTTGTCGCTAATGGGCAACACCTTGATTTGCAGTGGAGTGAGCCACAATGGGAGATTGCCGCCACAGTGTTCCAGCAATACGGCAATGAAGCGCTCCATAGACCCGAACGGTGCACGGTGAATCATCACCGGTCGTTTGCGGGAATTGTCGCTGTCCACGTACTCCAATTCGAAGCGTTCGGGCAGGTTGTAGTCTACCTGAATCGTGCCCAACTGCCACTTGCGGCCCAAGGCGTCGCGCACCATGAAGTCCAGCTTCGGCCCGTAGAAGGCGGCTTCGCCATACTCCACCACGGTTTTCAGGTTTTTTTCGTCTGCGGCCTCTTGTATGGCGCGTTCTGCTATCTCCCAGTTTTCGTCGGTGCCAATGTACTTGCTGCGGTCTTCTTGGTCGCGCAGCGACACTTGGGCGGTGTATTCCGAAAATCCGAGCGATTCAAAAACGTACAATACCAAGTCTATCACCTTCTTAAACTCATCCTTCACTTGTTCGGGACGGCAGAAGAGGTGGGCATCGTCTTGAGTAAATCCGCGAACGCGGGTGAGCCCGTGCAGTTCGCCCGACTGCTCATAGCGATACACCGTGCCGAATTCGGCCAAACGTAGGGGCAGGTCTTTATAGGAGCGGGGCGATGATTTGTAGATTTCGCAGTGGTGGGGGCAGTTCATGGGTTTGAGCATGAACTCTTCGCCTTCCTGCGGGGTAGTGATGGGGCGGAAGCTGTCTTTGCCGTATTTCTCCCAGTGGCCCGAAGTCACATAAAGTTGCTTGCTGCCAATGTGGGGGGTAATGACGGGAAGGTAGCCTATCTCCAGTTGTGCTTTTTGCAGAAACTGTTGTAGACGCTCCCTCAACATGGCGCCCTTGGGCAACCACAAGGGTAGGCCGCTGCCCACTTTTTCCGAGAACGTGAAGAGCTCCAATTCGCGCCCCAGCTTCCGGTGGTCGCGTTTCTTGGCTTCCTCCAGCAATACCAGGTACTCGTCCAGTTCTTTTTGGGCGGGGAAGGTGATGCCGTAAATGCGGGTGAGCATTTTGTTCTTCTCATTTCCCCTCCAATATGCTCCCGCTACCGAAGTAAGTTTGATGGCCTTGATGACGCCGGTGGCGGGTATGTGTGGGCCGCGGCAGAGGTCGGTAAAGTTGCCTTGGGTATAAAAAGTGATTTTGCCGTCTTCGAGTCCTTCCAGCAATTCCAATTTGTAAGGGTCGTTCTTTTCGGCGAAGTAGGCAATGGCATCGGCCTTGGCCACTTCTTTCCGCACATAAGCGCTGTTGGTTTTGGCCAATTCGCGCATTTTGTCTTCCAGTTTTTTGAGGTCTTCCTCGCTGAAGGAGCGGTCGCCCATGTCCACATCATAATAGAAGCCGTTTTCAACGGGCGGCCCGATACCGAATTTCACACCGGTATACAGCGATTCCAATGCCTCTGCCATAAGGTGGGCCGATGAATGCCAAAAAGTGGTCTTTGCGCCTCGGTCGTCCCAAGTAAGCAAACGGAGCGATGCATCTTGATGGATGGGTCGAGACGAGTCCCAAATTTCTCCGTCAACTTCCGCTGCCAGTACTTTTCGGGCCAATCCCTCACTTATCGACTTGGCGACTTCTGCGGCAGTCACGCCTTCCGCATACTCCCTTTTGGAGCCATCAGGCAATGTAATGTGTATCATAAAATAGCTTCTGTATATCTAAGGGTCTCAAAGTACCCCGTTCTTGATCGGATTGGCAACTAAAAATTCGTGTAGTTGAGGATGAATTTCAAGGTGTCGGGGCGCAGTATGGGTGGGGTGTTGTTGGGTGGTCCGCCTTCGTGGCCGCCGGTCGAATCGGGGTAGGTGCCATAAAAATTGAAGGTCAATGTGAAGCCGGCCTGACTGAAATTGGAAAACGCGGCATTGTAAATGTTCACGCCACTGTAAACCGTGGAATTGCCTACAACAAAAGCGGAGTCGAATTTCAACAGCCAAGTGGTGTCGAGCACCACTATGGGGCTGGTAGAGATGGTGTCCAGTTGGAGTGGGGAAGTAGCGAGGGTGTCAAAGAAGAAGGGCAATTGGATGGTTTCAACCACTGTATAGAAGAAGTTGAACACATTCAGGATGTCGATGTTTTGGTTGTTGTTGTACAGCCGGTATTGGAAGCTGATGGAGTCGGGCTCCGATGCAAAGCAGGAAACGGACCCGGGGAATGTCGCACCGGTGTTCAAGGAGTCGAATTTGATGTAGTCGTCAGTGTGGCAGGGTGGAATGAACGGCATGTAATTCAACGTTGTATCGATACCGTTGGGTTTTTTGAGGGTCACCGTGCCGCTGGATACCTTCCATCTACCGGTGCGGAGGATGTCTTGAACTCCGGGCGTTGCCGTAGGCACAGACTGCTTGCAGGCGTAAAACAACGTCACCAAAACAACAAAATATAATACTTTTTTCATGCGCTCAAAAATATTGAAAAAACCGGCTGGCCGGAAAGATACTCGTTTTACGCAAAAATAAACCAATTCCACCATCCGAAATCATTATTCCGATTCGGATATGCCAAATATATCGCACTGTAGGGGGGCCTGACGGAAAACCCCGCTCAATTTACCGGCAACCGGCTGTATTTTTGCGATATGGAATATTTGAAGACCATTGGGGTGATGGTGGCCGTAATGCTGTTGCCCATTTGGATGGCGGCCCAAACCGTACCCATCAGCCCTAAGGGCAACAAGCTCGATTTTTCGGCCCAGCTAAGCGGCCACAAGGTCAGAGCCACGTTTACCGATTTTTCGGGTACCGTCAGCTTCAATCCTGGTAATTTGGCCGATGCCCACTTCGAATTCGCCATAAAAACCGCAGGCCTGCGCTGCGAAACCAAGTCCCAAGCCGACGAATTGAAAGATGCCCACTTCTTTGACGCGGGAAAATACAGGGAGATGACCTTCAAGTCGGAATCGGTCAGCAAAGACATGCCGTCGAGTGTGGTCTACCAGGTTAAGGGCAAGCTCACCATCAAGGGCGCCACAAAGCCGGTCACGCTCCAACTCATAGCAACGCAAATGGGCGGCGGATATGTGTTTCGCGGCAGCTTCACGCTGGATAGGTCGGCCTACATGATTGGCGACCACGGTGAAATGGACGACAAACTCAGTTGCTTTCTGGAATTGAAAACCGGAAGCTGAAAACGGAATTTAAGAACTTTTGAAAATAAAATTTCAGAAAATACTATACTACTTTTGCGTTTTTTCAAACACAACGCCATTTTCATTTTTCATCCGGCAACTTTAAAGATTATGAAACACCTGATCTTCCTCGGTATCGCGGTCTTCTTCTCCGTCGCGCTCGATGCGCAAACGATTTCAACGGTTGCCGGAAACGATACAGGAGCCTATGCCGGAGACGGCGGCCCCGCCATTCATGCCGAAATTCAAGGCCCCTACGGCGTTGCGCTCGATGCGGCCGGCAACATTTACATTGCCGACCAATACAACGACCGCGTCAGGAAGGTTACGGCATCAACGGGGAAAATATCCACCATAGCCGGCAATGGCCTTAGTGGCAGTTCGGGCAATGGTGGTCCGGCAACGGCAGCCTCCCTCGACGGGCCTGTGGGCATTGCAGTGGACGCAGCGGGCAATGTGTATGTTTCCGAAATTGTAAGCAGTTGCGTAAGGAAAATCAATACCGCAGGCATCATTTCAGCCTATGCCGGGTCTCCTTATAACATTGGATATGCCGGTGACGGTGCTGCAGCCACGCTATCGACTGCAAAATTGAACACCCCCATCGGATTGGCGCTCGACGCAGCGGGCACCCTATACATAGCAGATAACGGCAACAATGTGGTTCGTACGGTATCGGCCTCCGGCACCTTGAACACCATTGCAGGTAATGGCTTGGGTGGCTTTTCGGGCGACGGGGCGGCCGCCACCGATGCAGAATTGAATCAGCCGGTTGATGTGGCGTGCGATGCCGCAGGCAATATCTACATCGCCGATTACTCCAACAACCGAATCCGCAAGGTGGTGACGGGTACCGGCAAAATCTATACTGTTGCCGGCAGCGGAGCATCAGGGTTTGGCGGCGATGGCTATCAGGCTACGCTGGCAGGTCTCAGTAGGCCTACGGGAATTACAGTGAGTCCGCAAGGAGTACTTTTCATTACAGACAGCAACATGGTGAAGAACGTATATCCCACGGGTATCATTTACCGCCTTGCCGGTACCGGCTATGCCGGCTATTCGGGCGATGGCAGCTTGGCCCGTTATGCAACCTTCAGCGACCCTTATGGCGGCGCACTCGATGCAGCCGGCAACTACTTTGTGGCCGATTATGCCAATAACGTCATCCGCAAAATCGGTGTGTTCCACAACCATTTGCCCTCATTTGCGGGCGGTGCAACCCAGTCTTTTTCGGTATGCAAGAACAGTACTGCCGATTCCGTAAAGCCCATTTTGGACATTGTTGATCTCGACTCGTTCCAAGTCATGAACTGGTTTGTGGCTGCCAATGCGGTGCACGGCACCGTGGGAGGCACTGCAACCGCGCCATCAACGGGCACTACCGTTGTTCCGGCCGGACCGGGAATTACCTATACCCCAATGGTAGGCTATATGGGCACCGATACCTTTAAAATAGGTATCACAGACGGTATCGATTTCGACACCATGACGGTCTATGTAACGGTCCAAACCGCCTACACAGCGGCAACGCTTTCGGGCCCCGACACGCTGTGCCAGACGGATACCATGCACCTTTCCCCCTCGGTTGGGGGCGGCAGTTGGGGCACTTCCAATGCGACTATTGCCACAGTTTCAGCATCAGGGAAGATAACCGGAATTGGCCCGGGGACAGACTCCATACTCTATACGCTCTCCAACTCCTGCGGTTCGGCAATTGCATACAAGCCCATTCACGTGCGGTCGCACGACTCCTGTGCACTGTATGCTTCCCGTCTTGCGGAAGCCCCTGCGACTGCCATTTCCATCTACCCCAATCCTAACGATGGGCGGTTTTTTGTATCCTACTCGGGTGTTGCCGGCACGGCTGCCCAAGTTGTTGTGACTGCAGTTACGGGTGCCAAAGTAGGCACATTCCCGGTTGAGGCCGGAAAGGAAACCCCGGTAATGTTCCAAGACCGTCCTGCGGGCATCTACTTCATCGATGTTGTTGATGCATCGGGAAAGATCTTTACCGGCCGTATCGTTATAACAAAGTAGGCGCGGCAGCAGGTTGCTCCGCGTTGTACCATGGGGCTCAGCAGGATAACGTGGCCTAGGTGCGCCAACTCCCAAACATCGGTGTCCAATGGCGTAGGTTTAAAGGGTACTACAGGGTTGCCAATTGGCAAATTGCAAGTCATGGCGATAGGGTATGGCTGGATTCGGACCGGCCGCACGCACCGCCCACGTCCGGATTATCAAATATATAAATACGTCATTTAACAAAACAACCGGCACCTTAGGCTTCAATCCCTTGGATTTTCATATACATAGGCCTACCTTTGCCCAAATTTTCCGTTCTTTTAATTAACCAATCCGAGATGAACAAAGTTAAAGTTGCCATTAATGGTTTCGGCCGCATCGGCCGTCTCGCTTTCCGTCAGATTTACAACATGGAAGGCATTGATGTTGTCGCCATCAACGACCTGACCAAACCCAATGTGCTTGCCCACCTGCTGAAGTACGACACAGCCCAGGGACGTTTTGCCGCAGACGTGCAGCATACCGACAATTCAATTGTGGTAAACGGCAGCAACATCAACATTTATGCGCAAAAAGACCCCGCACAAATTCCGTGGGGAGACCATCAGGTAGATGTGGTTTTGGAATGCACCGGCTTCTTTACCGATAAGGATAAGGCCATGTTGCACATCACGGCCGGCGCCAAAAAAGTGGTGATTTCGGCTCCTGCTACAGGAGACCTGAAAACCGTAGTGTTCAATGTGAACCACGACATTCTGGATGGCAGCGAAACCGTCATCAGTTGTGCATCGTGCACCACCAACTGCCTGGCTCCTATGGCCAAAGTATTGAACGACTCCTTTGGGTTGAATACCGGCATCATGACCACGGTTCACGCCTACACCAACGACCAAAACACGCTCGACGCACCGCACCCCAAGGGAGATTTGCGCCGCGCACGTGCCGCTGCCGCCAACATCGTGCCCAACTCTACCGGTGCCGCCAAGGCCATCGGCTTGGTACTGCCCGAACTGAAAGGCAAGTTGGACGGCTCCGCTCAACGCGTTCCCACCATTACGGGTTCGCTCACCGAGTTGGTTTCCATCCTCAACAAGAAAGTGACTATAGAAGAAGTGAATGCAGCCATGAAGGCCGCCGCCAACGAGAGCTTCGGTTACAATACCGACGAAATCGTGAGCAGCGACATCATCGGTACATCATTCGGCTCTTTGTTCGATGCCACCCAAACCAAAGTCATCTCAGCCGGCGACCACCAATTGGTGAAGACCGTGTCTTGGTACGACAACGAAATGAGCTACGTGAGCCAACTGGTGCGCACTGTAAAATATTTTGCAGGAATGATTAAATAATTCCGACTTCAAGCATACAACATTTCCCGAACCCGCATAGTTTCTGTGCGGGTTCGCTTTTTTCAAACCGCAATCTCCACCACACCAAAAAACATACTGCCATGTCTGCATTCGACAACCAGAATTTCGCAGGGCTAAAAGCCCTCATCCGCGTCGACTTCAATGTGCCGATCAAGAACGGCGTCATCACCGACGACACCCGCATACGCGCCGCATTGCCCACCATCAAGAAAGTATTGAAAGACGGCGGCTCGGTCATCCTGATGAGCCACTGGGGTCGCCCGCTGAAAGACATCGAAAAGAAACCCAACCTCACCCTTGCCGACTTCACGCTGCGCCCGCTGGTGGCCTACCTCAGTACCGCATTGGGCACCGAAGTCGGGTTTGCCGATGACTGCATAAGTAATGATACCGTAAAACAAGCCCACGACTTGAAGCCCGGTGGCGTACTGCTGCTCGAAAACCTGCGCTACTACAAGCAGGAAGAAAAAGGCGATGTGGCATTTGCCGAGAAACTGGCCAAACTGGGCGACATCTACGTAAACGACGCCTTCGGCACTGCACACCGCGCACACGCTTCCACAGCCGTTATAGCCCAGTTCTTCCCGGCCGGCAAAAAGATGTTCGGCTACTGCATGCAGAGCGAAGTAAAGGCGGCCGAACAGGTGATGCACAATGCGCAAAAACCATTCTGCGCTATTATAGGCGGTGCCAAAGTATCCGATAAAATACTGATTATCGAAAACCTGCTCGACCGTGCTACCGACATCATCATTGGCGGCGGTATGGCTTATACCTTTTTCAAGGCCATGGGCGGCCAAATAGGCAACTCCCTTTGCGAGGACGACCGCTGCGAAATGGCGCTCGCCCTGCTGGAGAAAGCCAAGGATAAGGGCGTGTGTATCCACCTGCCCGCCGACAGCATCATTGCCGACAAGTTTGCTGCCGATGCCGAAACCTCATCGGCACTGAGTAACGAAGTGCCTGCGGGTTGGATGGGACTGGATATTTCGGGCATGGCCGTAAGCCATTTCTCGCAAGTGATAGCCGCCTCGAAAACCATTCTTTGGAATGGCCCGATGGGCGTTTTCGAGATGGAGAAATTCCAACACGGCACCAAGGCCATAGCCGAAGCAGTGGCCGCAGCCACCGCCAAAGGCGCCTTCTCGCTGGTGGGCGGAGGCGACAGTGTAGCAGCCGTCAACAAATTCCACCTCGCCGACAAAGTGAGCTATGTCTCCACCGGCGGTGGCGCCATGCTGGAATACTTCGAAGGCAAGGTATTGCCGGGTATTCAGGCCATCACCGGGTAGTTATTAAAGATAATGGTAATGGCGGTGGGAGTTTGGGCTTCCACCGCCGTTTTACTGTTCAGGGGGAGGGCAACGGAACGGATACCGGCTATTTTTGCGGTATCCGTATCGATGTCTACTTTTGAAATTTCACCGAATGCGTTGCCTTTTTGCAGGTAGTCTGCGACCATCTTACCGGGAGATTCCACCTATTGCCCTTCATGTTGCCACTACGATACCCTGAAAATTGTCGAATAGCAATGCCCGAATATCGAGCCCCCTATTTCAAATCCAATATCACCGCACTCGTTTTCACTTCCGAGCGGCCATTTGACAGGGAGATTTCATCATATACAATACGGGTGCCTGATGGCGAGCCTTTGAGGTATTCCAATGCTTCGGGAGTGGGTTTCGAACCCATCACTTTGTACAGGTTTACATCTTGTTTGGGTCGCCCTACGTAAAACTTGAAGGAGATAACGTGGTACCCACTCAGGTGCGACTCTACCGATGGCTCCTTCAAAAGCTCGGTTAAGGCGATATGGTCTCTTATGGCGCCGGCAACCGTAACGGTGTCCGACAACTTGCCTGATTTGGCAAACGTTTGGGCCGATAGGGAGCCCACCGCCAGCGCAATAAGGAGCGTTTTTTTCATGTCGCTTTTTTTGCTCTAATGTATAGGGTTGTGCAGGAACTTACTCGGCCATCAAAAAATAAATTTGGAGAATCCAATTTCACGCACTTAAATTTGCACCAGTTCTTTTATTTCACTTATCAAGAAAGGCAGAGGGTCATGGCCCTGTGAAGCCTTAGCAACCTTTTCCCGGGGCACCGGGAAAAACAGGTGCTAACTCCATCCCGAGCAATTGGGACAGA
>CAIVHI010000488.1 GCA_903905685.1 uncultured Bacteroidota bacterium
AAAGTCCGTATTTGCCGTGAGGCGCATACTGAAATTGCTACCGCTGGCAGGATTGGGTAGAACGGTCAGGCTGCTTTTAGGTATATTTTCATGGGTTACTCCGGCCCGCAATACCACTTCCCTAATACGTTGATTGCCAAAGTCCGCTATGTACACGTTGCCCGCACCATCGCAGGCCACGCCTTGTGGGCTGTTGAGCTCCGCAGCCAGTGGGGAGCCGCCATCGCCAAGGTACCCACCCGTTCCGCTGCCCGCTATGGTTGCGATAACCCCGGTGGCGGCAAACACCTTTCTTATTTTGTTGTTGTATTGGTCTGAGATGTAGATGTTGCCGTACTGGTCTACGCACATTGCGTCGGGCGCATTGAGTGCGGCAGTTACTGCCACCCCGCCATCGCCCCAAGAGCCCGCCACCCCGCACCCGGCAACGGTCGCAATATGTGCCGTACCGCCCGAGTCGAGTTTGCGTACCCGCTCGTTCAGCATGTCGGCCACATAGAGGTTGTCGGCATTGTCTACAAACAGTGCCACCGGATAGTTGAACTGCGAAGTATCGGCGCGGCCGCCGTCGCCACCATATCCACCCGTGCTGCCCGGCAAGCCTGCAATGGTGAGGATGACGCCCAGTTTGTTCACTTTGCGGATGCAGTTGTTGTAGGTGTCGGCTATATAGATGTTGCCGCCGGTGTCTACGGCCACGCCGCAGGGGTAGTTGAGCACGGCATTGGTGGCCGCGCCACCATCGCCATTAAAGCCTGCTGCACCCATGCCCGCTACTGTGGTGATGATGCCGGTATTGCTCACTTTGCGGATGCAGTTGTTGCCGGCATCTGCAATGAACACATTGCCAAATGGGTCTATGCATACTTGACGGGGTGTGTTGAGTTTAGAGTTCACGGCCAAGCCGCCATCGCCCCAGTACCCCGCGCTATCGCCGCCGGCCAACGTATGGATGTCGCCCAGCAGGTCTACCATTCTGATGCGGTTGTTGCCGAAGTCGGAGATGTATACCGTGCCATAAGCATCTACCGCCACCCCTATACAGCCGTTGAGCTGCGCCGTGGTGGCGGGTATGAGGTCGCCATTGAATCCTGCCATACCCGTGCCTGCAAACGTAACGATTTCTTGTGCCGAAGCCACAGTGCAGGCCACCATGCAACCCAATACAAATGCTGAAAATCTCGCCGATATACCCATATCCAAAATTCGTACAAATATACCCAATATGGAGCTATCGCCGCCGAATCGGCATTGGTAGGCGCGGCTTGCCGGCGCCCGTAGGCCGATACTTGGGGAAGGCGTTTGTAGTGATTCCGGGAAAATGCCCTAAATTTATCTTCATGAAGACAATCCAATCGGCAATGTTGGCGCTCCTCGTCTTGTGTGGGTGGGTAGCCAATGCTCAAAAGGTAGCCAATGCTCAAAAGAAGGATAACTATGCGGCCATGGCGGCAGAGGTGATGGCCTTGGTGAACGCCCACCGAACACAAATGCACCTGCAACCGCTGGCTGCCGATGAATATATTGCAAGCGTGGCGGCCGGCCACAATAAGGATATGGCATCGGGTAGGCTGGAACTTGGGCATGACGGCTTCGACGAGCGCATGAAGAAAATAGGCCAACACATTAAGGGCACTACCGGCTGGGCCGAAAACGTGGCCGACGGCGCCCGTACTGCCAAACAGGTGGTGGAGATGTGGCTGCACAGCCCCGATCACCGCGAAAATATAGAGGGCAACTTCAACCGCTCCGGTATCGCCATTGCCAAGGGGGTGGACGGCCAACTCTATTTCACGCAGATATTCTGCAAGTCCAGATAGGTGGTGCGGCAAATAGTGCGTCTTAATGGTTTTATAAAACTATTACATACTGCCAACGGGTTCAATTTGGTACTTTTGCCGCAAACGTGCTACTGCAAAGCACCACACAACACTGCCGCACATGGTAATGAAAGATTTTTCCTACATATTGGGGCAAGACCCCAAGTACATTGAGTCGCTGTATGCCGATTATCTCCGCGAAGCCGAATCTGTAGACCCGGAGTGGAAGAAGTTCTTCGAGGGCTTCGATTTTGCCCGCGCCAATGCCGCCGCTGACGGCGGTACAACCGCCGCGCCCGACCCCGAAATGCTCACTAAGGAGCTCGGGGTGTTCGAGCTCATTCGCGCCTACCGCAAACGCGGCCACTTGGCGGCCACTACCAATCCCATCCGTACCCGTAAAGACCGCCACCCCCAATTGGAGCCGGAACTCTTCAAATTGACGGCGGCAGATATGGACAAGACTTTCGAAACCGGCAAGTTCATCGGGCTGAAAGGGGGTAAGTTGAAGGACATCATTGCCGCATTGCAGGCCATGTATACCGGCAACATCGGTATAGAATACACCTACATCAACGATATGGACAAGGTGTCGTGGGTGCAAAAGACCTACGAGGCAATGATGCGCAAGCCATTGGGCCTGCATGTGAGGCACCGTATTCTGGAAAAACTCAATGAAGGCGTGATCTTCGAGAAATTCCTGAATACCAAGTACATAGGCCAAAAACGTTTTGGCTTGGAGGGGGGCGAAAGCACCATTCCGGCAATGGACACCATCATCAATGATGCTGCCGATGCCGGTGTTGCCGAAGTGGTGATAGGCATGGCCCACCGTGGCCGGCTCAACATCTTGGCCAACATCTTAGGCAAGACTTACGAACAGATATTTTCGGAATTCGAAGGCCACATGCCGCCCGACATCAGTATGGGTAGTGGCGACGTGAAGTACCACTTGGGCTTCCAGTCTGACCTCATCACGCCATCCGGAAAGTCCATCAACGTGCAATTGACACCCAACCCTTCGCACCTCGAAGCGGTGGACCCCGTTGTAGAAGGTTTTGCGCGTGCCAAGGCCGATACGCTTTACAACCGCGAATACCATAAAGTATTGCCCATCCTCATTCATGGTGATGCCGCCGTGGCCGGACAGGGCATTATT
>CAIVHI010000489.1 GCA_903905685.1 uncultured Bacteroidota bacterium
ACCTGGCAGACAACGGTATAGATGTAGTCACTATGGGCCAATACCTGCAACCTACACCCAAACACCTACCTGTTGTGCGCTTTGTGCACCCCGACGAATTTGCGTTATACCGGGAGGAAGGCTTTAAAATGGGTATCGGTTATGTGGAAAGTGGCCCATTGGTGCGGTCATCCTACCACAGCGAAAAGCACATTGCCGATTTCGTACACCCGGCCTAAGGATAATTCACGGGCTTGGCCACTTGAGTAAATGCTTTTACCGCGAGGTACTTGTGCATTCCTTTTTGGGTATAGCCAAAGCATGCCACGCCCTCGAACTTTATTGGAGGCACCGTACTTTTCTGTGCTGCGCCTCCCCCTTCCATAGGACGGCGGTCGGCATATTCGTCGTGTTGGGTCGTCACCAATATGGTGCAAACGGTATTCTTTCCGTGGGTCTCGATGGTACAGTTACCAACTTCGCCCGTGACTGTGTTAGGTAAAATACAAGGGAATACGAAGCCATTCAACCAAACACTGTCGAGCTTAATGCCTTCCCGATTAGCATATTGCAATTGGAACCTGAAATTGCATCCCGACCTTCCGGCTACGCCGCCACTCCATTGTTGCTTGGTGGCTACCAAAACTTTGAGTTTTGCAGATGCCATCGCGCTGCAGGCGAAGATTGCCAACGTTAGTAACAATACTCTCATGATGCAATTTACAGGCAAATACCATACCGGCATAGTATGCAACGCTCTTGCTCGGTTTACATTTTACTTGGACGTGCGTTTGACTTGAAGCAAGAACCTGCCTATAAGAACACACGCGAAAAAACCATGTAAATCTAATGCAATACGCATAAAATATAGAACGGTTTCGACAAAATTTGGAGTATTTTGCACTACAAAAACAGAGAGATGAGACCATTCATAATTAAATACGGGTGCATTTCGGGTAGCATCATTGCCTCTTTGATGGTGGTGACGGCCTTGATGTCTGAAAAAATCGGGTTCGACTACGGTATGTATATTGGCTACGCTACCATGATAGTGGGCTTCCTACCCATTTATTGGGGCATGAAGGGCTACCGGGAAAGGGTTGGGAACGGCAGTTTGGCATTTGGTAAGGCATTCTTGATGGGCTTGGGCATCATGCTGGTAGCAACGGCTTGGTATGTGGTGACATGGATGGTGGTAAACAAGACCCTGATGCCCGACTTTATGGACAAATATGCCGCATATTCCATCGAAAGCATGAAAAAGTCCGGAGCCACGGCTGTGCAATTGGAGGCCGCCACCAAGCAGATGGCCGACTTTAAGGAACAATACAAGAATCCGTTGGTAATGGCGGCCTATACTGCCTTGGAACCTTTACCTGTGGGCGTGCTTTTGGCCTTGGTTGGTGCACTGCTGACCAAGCGAAAGCCTGCCGTCCAAGCATGACGGGAATGTCGAAATCCGTTTAGGTGGCAATTTTTCCGTATTGCACCTGCTCGATTACCGAATATTTTCCGTAAATTGCGGAAATATTTTTATTCTAATTTTTCTTAGAATATGTATAATGATTCGTCATCGCAGTCCAAGCAATCGTTGACCGTGGCCATGGGATGGGCACCGCTTGAAGAGACACTTCAAATACCGCTCCGCAAAAAGCGGCTATTCATCGGCATTCCCAAAGAAACCTCATTCCAAGAAAACCGTATTGCCCTTACTCCTGAGGCCGTATCGGTGCTGGTGAACAACGGTCACGAGGTGGCCGTGGAACATGGAGCCGGGGAGGGTGCATTTTATTTCGACAACGACTATAGCGAAGCCGGTGCGCGAATCCTTTACGACAAAGCCGAAGTATACAAGGCCACGACCATTATCAAATCGGCACCTATTTCGGAGGAAGAAGCCCTGTTGCTGCAACCCAACCAGGTGGTATTTTCCCCGATCCACCTGCCTATGCTTAAGGCATCGGTAATGGAGCAACTCATTGCCAAGAAAATCATCGCCATTGCTTTTGAGTCTATTCGGGATGACGTGGGTACGTTGCCCATCGTACGCTCTATGAGCGAGATTGCGGGGAGCTATTGCATGTTGGCCGCTGCTCGCTACCTCACCAATACCGACAACGGTAAAGGCGTGCTTTTGGGAGGCATATCGGGCATACCGCCTGCACGGGTGTTGATACTTGGTGCCGGCATTGTAGGCGAATCGGCGGCGAGAGTGGCTTTCGGCTTGGGTGCAACGGTCAAGATTTTCGACAATTCCATTTACAGGCTCATGCGGCTGCAAAACAATATTGGCCGCCGTTGCTTCACTTCGGTTTTGGAGCCATACACATTGGCCGAGGAGCTGAAAAACGCCGATGTTGCCGTAGGTGCCCTAAAACCCATCAACGGCATAACGCCCATGGTGGTTACCGAGCAGATGGTGAGCAATATGAAGGCGGGCTCGGTAATAATAGACGTCAGTATAGACCGCGGCGGCTGCTTCGAGACCTCTCGTGTGACCACACATGAAAAACCCATATTCAAAAAATACGATGTCATCCACTATTGCGTTCCCAATATAGCGTCGGCCGTATCCAGAACCGCATCTCGAGCAATCAGCAACGTACTTGTGCCGATATTGCAACAATGTGCCGACACGGGCAGCGTGGAAGGCCTGATTTCCGAGAAAACCGGGTTGAGGCGCGGAGTATATGTATATAAGGGATGCGTTACCAGTGCCCCAATCGCCAAACGTTTCAATTTCAAGTATACCGACCTCGACTTGCTGATGGCTGCGCACGGCTGAGGTTGAACATTATAAAAACATGCAAATCAAAGCATCATGAGCAGAACAGTAGTAGGACTGGTTGTTGTTGGCCTTCTTGCCATTTGGGTATTGTGGAAAATCATCGGCATTGCCTTCGTCATGTTGCGCCTGGCTTTCTATGTATTGGTATTCATTTTCCTTTGCTACGTCCTATATGTTATTTGGGGTGCGTTGATGCGGATGACGAAAAACGACAGGCGGTGATACCGGACTGCCATGCCGAAAAACGACATATTTATTTCCGAAATTCACTACCGGAAAAAAAATGTTCCTTATTTTAGCCGATAATTTAAGACACATTTAGAAGATTTTCATAAACGATATGAAACGTACCTTCCTGATTTTTGCGTTGCTTCTCCCATTTATTGCTGCCAATGCGCAGCCGGGTAGCTATAAAAACGACTTCAACTTGTTGAGGTCCGCCATCGAGAACTACTTGGCCGGCGCTTCTTACAATGCCTTGCACTATGCACCCGGTGGCGTTGAAAGCAGTAGTGGTTGCCTTAACGAAAAAATGGCGACCCGGAAAATGGATAAATTGGCCGACCCACTCGACGAGTTCGTATTTTACTCCCAATTGGGTTCGCAATACTATGAGATGTTTTACACGTTCTCATTGGCCAACCAACAGGCTTTCAAACAATGCGATTACCACGTGCAAGACCATATGGAGGCACAGCACGTGCTCTACGACTGCCGCGACTGCAACATCACGCACATATTGGAAGTGTCTGACCACATGTTGAGGCTATTTCTCAACAAACAAGATGCAGAACCACTGCTCAATAAAGTGAAAATGAATGTGCTGGCCATGTATGAAAACGTGAATCACGACAACAACGCCTCTGCTACCTGCAAAATGGGGGGTTGGCTTACTTGGGAGTGCATAATGCCGCACGTGCAGGCTTAGACCACCTGAATGCCATCCCTACTCATAACCGAAATTCTACTGCCGGGAAGCTTGGTATGGTGATGTCGCATTTCTACAAAAACATTTTGGCACTTCCCGTTCAGGAATTCAACGTTTGGGCATCGCCCGAGTGGCAGGTTGGTTATTATGCCGCCCTGTATTCCACTTACTTGGAGCTC
Source organism: uncultured Bacteroidota bacterium (assembly GCA_903905685.1). GTDB lineage: Bacteria > Bacteroidota > Bacteroidia > Chitinophagales > Chitinophagaceae > CAIYTT01. Next base: position 3,875 of record CAIVHI010000489.1, read on the forward strand.
ACCAACATGGACTTCGGCCCCCACTCCACCGCCTACCTCGACTACGCAGCGGGCAAGTAGTATTGTGGCGCAATCTGTCACGGATTTTTATGGCTCAATGTCGATAGGTACATTTTGTGCCAAATGCGTGTTTTTCCGTCTACGAACAACCGTTTCAAAATGAAGGTATTCAGCAACAGCGATATCGAGAACTACTACGATCAAAGTGAGGTTCACTACCGTATGTTTTGGGAGTTGGAGAAAAGCATGGGGTTGCACTATGGCATTTGGGATACCGGCACGAAATCGATAGCTGACGCAGTACTGAACACCAACCAACGCCTCCAAACTTTGGGACAATTATATGCCAACGATTATGTCCTCGATGCAGGATGCGGCATTGGTGGGTCGGCCGTGTTCAATGCCAAAGCCACAGGCTGCCGCGTGCATGGAATATCGCTCAGTAAGAAACAAATAGTAACGGCCACCCGTTTGGCTGGGCAACACGGCCTTACAGCCAAACTGGATTTTTCGTGCCGCGACTACACCGCAACGGGCTTTGATGCAGGAACCTTCACTGCGGCATGGGCCATTGAGAGCATGCAGACGGCCACCGACAAAAACCTGTTTTTCAAGGAGATGTTTCGGGTACTTCAGCCCGAAGGCAAAATCCTGATTGCCGACATCTTCAAGCCCAAGCCCTACCCCATTTCGCCGGATAAAGACATGCTGACCATGCTCAACGGATGGGCGATGTCGGATATGTTATCGGTAGAAGAACTGTACACTACGGCCGCCGCCAACGGCTTCAAGGTATCGCAACTGGTAGATGTTACGCTGGAAATATCGAAATCCGTAGACCGTATTTATTGGGCATCCATCCTCGGCATGTTCGGCACTAAGCTCTACAACCTGTTTTACAATGCCAGCCATTTTTCCAAAATCCACTATAAAACCGGTTTGGCGCAGTACAAAACCTATAAAACCGGCAAGTGGGGCTACTACCTTGTGGAGCTCACCAAAATGCCGGAATAGCCACTACCTGTTGAACAAGACCTTAAAGTAAAACGAAGGCTTGCTCAGCTCATTTCGCAAATCCATATCGGTGAACATACAACTGATAGTGTTTTTGAGTGCGGGGCTCTTGTAGGCTTTGTTGATGACGAAGTTGAACAGCCAGTGGTACTTGCTGGAGCGCTGCATAGCTGCGCTTATGGCCAATTCTTGCCCCAGCCGCTTGTAAAAGACGGCATCATAATGCGTGCGGATAAAGCCCGCCGAAAAATCATCGTTTTCCCGACATGCCTTTATGGCATCGGCCGCCAACATGCCGCTATACATGGCGTTACCAATGCCTTCACCACTGAAGGGGTCTACTACGTGGGCGGCATCGCCAATGAGGAACAATCGGTCGCCCGACAATGGCGGCTGACCCTTGCCGGGAGCCAACGGCAGTCCCCAACCTTGTATCTTCCCTTCCAGATTTGCATTCTTGAACCTGCCGCTAATATTTGGATTGTTCTCGATAGCCGCCAACATTTGTGCCCGCAGATTGATTTTCTTTTTCCGTACCACGTCCGACAATATGCCGACGCCTACGTTCGCCATGCCGTTGGGTAAGGGGAAAATCCAGAGGTAGCCCGGCAAGACTTCTTTTAAAAAGTGCAACTCGATATAATTTTCCGGATGCAGGTCGGTAATACCGCTGTAGTAGGCACGCAAGCCAACGGCATAGGCTTTATCATCGGTTGGTCCGTCGAACAACGTTTTGCGCACCAGGCTCTTATCACCATCGGCCCCAATAATGGCCTTGGCTTCAACGGTGAATTTCCTTCCCGCAGCGTCAGCCTCAATTCTTATGCCGCTTGGGTGTTGCGTGAGTTTTTCTGTATGGCAATCCTGAATGACGGTACAATATGGTGAGGCGATTTTAGAGAACAAGAAATTATCGAATACCAGTCGCGGCACGGTAAAGCCGGGTGCTTGAGTATCGGGCTGGCGGTTGGAATGGAACGGAATATCTATCGGCTTACCATTGGGTGCGACAAAGCGGATACCCCAAGATGGCAAAAAAGCATCGGATTGCGACAGGATTTCGTCCAGCCATTGTGGATTGGCCCGCTTGATGACTAAGGCAGTTTTGCCGCTGCACGCATCGCCACACACCTTGTCGCGAGGATAACGGTCTTTCTCAAGCACAACATGGTGTATGCCGTATTTAGTCAGAAAACAGGACGCGGCAATGCCACCCGGCCCGGCCCCAACAATAACGATTTCCGTAGTCAGGGCATTATTGTCCATGGGGTACACATATTTGGCGGTAAAACGGGCATACCCGAAAATCGGTATTCATCCAAGATGCTATTTGTCGGTATTGCCAAACCCCACATACAGGTAGAGGTAGATGGCGCGAGAGAGGCGCATAAGGTAGGGCTGCAGCAAAATTACGACCAGTGTGCTCGATATGAGGTAGTAATACATGCTGTTATCTTTGTAGCTCATTCCGAATATGGGCCAGTACCAGCCCAAGTTAAGGATGAACAACACCACAGTCAAAGCATAATTGATGCCGCCGCCGTTATTGCGTTCCGATTTCATTTTCTGTCCGCACACTTCGCAATAGTCCTTCAACAACACCAGCTCACCGAGCGGGAAAATACCTTTATGGACAAAAATGGTTGTTTTTCGGCAACTTGGACACTTACATGTCAACAATGCCGGTAACATTGGCGGCTTACTTTCCATAATGACTAAGGGGTTGGAAGGGGCAATTTACAAAAAAGCCGGGGCTTTGAGGGAATTAAGGCATTGTTAGAAAAAGGTGAGGTTATCCATAGCGGCATCCTTACCGGCCAAAACCTATGTCTTTCGCGGCTTCTTTTTGGCTGCGGGAAACAGTACGTTGTTCAAGATGAGCCGATAGCCGGGCGACATGGGGTGTAGGCTCAAATCGGTAACGGGGTCGTTAATCATATGCTGGTAGTCTTCGGGGTCGTGACCGCCATAGAAAGTCCAAGTGCCTTTGCCAAATTCGCCATGTATGTAGCGGGCTTCGGCCGCAGGTTTGTATTCACCCATCACCAATACGCTCGACTTCAACACAGCGTTCCTAAATGCCGTTGTTTGCCCCATAAAGCCCTTGATGGTGGTGGTATGATTTTGGCAAAGCATGGCAGGCACCGGGTCGAATTTGGCCGAGAACGTAAACAGCGTGAAGTAGTCGATATTCATAGGCACGTGCCTGTAGTTGGTGTTGTCAATGTTCGACTTGGCATATTCAATTGCATTGGTAGAAATAGAGAAGTCCTTGAATGCGAAGCACTTTGTAAAGTCCAGCTTTTGTTGTGCATTAGGCTCTATCGGGTCTCCATCAAAAGGTACGTCGCAAATGTCCACACCCTCGGCAGCCAGCGCGATGTCGTAAGAATCGGGAGCCGAGCACATAGCGAACATGTATCCCCCACCCGCTACAAAGTCCCTGATTTTCTTGGTTACCGCCAGCTTAAGTTGCGATACCTTTTTGAACCCATGCTTTGCAGCCATGGCCTCGGCCGCCCTTTGGTCGTTTTGATACCATTCCGTATTGTGGTAGCCCGCCCAGAACTTGCCATATTGCCCTGTAAAGTCTTCATGGTGCAGGTGGAGCCAGTCGTACTTGTGCAGGTCGTCTCGCAGCACCTCATCGTCATAAACCTTATCAAAGGGTATTTCGGCGAACGTGAGAACCAAGGTCACCGCATCGTCCCAGGGTTCCTTGTTGGGTGGCGTATAAACTGCAATTTTGGGGGCCTTTTCCAGCTTTATTATGTCTCCGTTGAAGTCGGGATTGGAAATTTGGTCGATGATACCGGCATACTGGGCATCACTTATGATTTCGTAGTTTACGCCACGAAGTTTGCACATTCGTTCCAACCCATCGTTTTGCGACATACAGAAACTCCCGCCTTTGAAATTCAACAACCAATCCACCTCCACATTCGCCTTCAATGCCGCATAGGCTACGCCGTAAGCCTTCAAATGGTTGGTTTGAGTCTCGGCATCCATGGGGATGAACAGGCGTGCAGCATACGCATGGGTTCCCACCCAGACCAGCAATCCCAACAAAACCGACTTTACCGAGAAATTCAACAACGTTCCTAAATTTATGAAAACACACTAAGTTAGCGAAATTCAATCGATTTCTATATTGAACCTGCAACTTTAACACCCTATTCAAAACCAAGCAGCAATGACCCAACCCTGCTAAAAATCGTTCGCTGTTTTGAATCCCGTGATTTTACCGGATTGATACAACTTCTTCTCTGACTCCATTTTACCGGACTGCGCGTTGGTAACCTCTCGGGGGTCAAGGTCAGAAAGGTCGGGACGGCCGGCATTTACCCAAGCCGTGTACCAAATGTCGGCGGTGAACCGCATGGCTGCCCTCATTTGGCGGTCTACCATACCGTCCAGATGCTTGTAATAGTTTTCAATATATTTGGGATTATGTATGGCTTGGCCATACCGGTTGTGCTTCTTCCGGGCTTCGTTGTCCAACACATAAAGGTCGGCATCACCTTTGCCTTTGTGCAATCCCGCTTCAATGCCCAACAATGTATCTGCCATATGGTGACTACGGTCTATTACACCCCAAACAGCATGTTCCACATTCACGATATAGTCGGCATTACCCGAATACAGATTGAATTTATCTCCAAACATTTCCGGTATTTCCGCCTCCCACATTCCGTGTATGCCTTGCTGCCCGGTGAGTTGGCCATCATGGTTAACAGACGTATGGAGCGGCATGTGTGCATCGCCTATATAATGCCCCAAATCGGCACATAGGAACAGGATTTCGCTCTTGTTCCCGTTTTTGAAAGCCTCTGTAAGTTGCCGCACCATAGCGTTGATGGTCCAAGGCAGGGTCCCGTATTTTTGCAGCGAGTCGGCTCCATACTTGGCCACAGCATCCTTCATGGTAGGAGGGAAGCTATCCATACTTGCCAACCTAAAGCGCTCCACGTCTAAAAAATGGCGCGCGCCTTCTGCCCTGTCGTTGAAATCGTGCTTCCGGGCATCAGGAACCGATGACTCCTCGGTAATGTAGTCTACGTGATTATATAAAAAAGCTCCCAAAGAACCCGACTGGGCCAAGACGGCACCGCGGTTGATGCGATTGTGGGCCCAAACACCCCACGCGCTTACAGATGGCGTTGCAAAAAAAATCAGGACAATCAACCCGAGGGCAAATGCGCTCTTAATATACATTCGGCTTGTTTGTACAAACATACACCGGATTTTTAAAGTTGGGGATCGACACGCGAAGTGAAGCACAGCTACCTTACCCGTCCCAAGCACCATTTGCCATTTTTTAACGGGGTATTATCGAAAGCGGGCCCATCCAAGAGCGCGGCCTTTATGGGCCATTCATGCCCTTTGCCGTTTCGGTTTACCTTTGCCGTGCAAAAAAATGGAGAAAGGGCCCATGCAACGATATGTACTGGAGGTGATGTATGATGGAACGCAGTTTCATGGGTCGCAGATTCAGGGAGACTTACCGACGGTGCAATTGGCTATGAACCGCGCCATTTCCACATTGCTACGGACACCATTGGAGACATTCGGCGCCAGCCGCACCGATGAAGGGGTACATGCATTGTGCAACTACTATCACTTTGATTATGAGGGCACTTTGAGGCCAGACTTCCTGTATAAGTGCAATGCTGTGTTACCCTTTGGAGTGGCTGTTCGGCACCTCTATTGCGCTTTTTCGCCCGATTTCAACGCACGGTTTGCAGCCATAACGCGCCGGTACAGGTATAGGATTTACCGCCAAAAAAACCCCTTCCTTCAAGGACGCGCGCTTTATTACCCTTATCATTTGGACATAGACTCCCTGCATCAAACCGCACAAGTTATTCCGCAATACACGCATTTCGAATCGTTTTCGAAACGGAACACCCAATCCAAGACCTTCATTTGCCACCTCACAAAATCGGAATGGCTGCAAACCGACAACGAGTTGCAATATGTAGTGGAGGGCAACCGGTTCTTGAGGGGTATGGTGCGTGGCTTGGTAGGAACACAGCTCCAAGCGGCACGACATCAATTGTCGCTCAGCGACTTCAGGGCCATTATTGACGGTAACGATTGTACAAAAGCCTATTTCAACGTCACTGGGAACGGGTTGTACTTAGAGCACATCGGTTATCCCGATGGCAGTTTGGAATTGTTGCAAACTGCGTGACCTCCAAAACGATTAGTTGGACAAGCCGGAATATTCTAGCGTATCGTCGGCATTCACCACAAAATCCATGTCGTGGAAATCTACTATAATCTTATTGCTATCAATGACTTGCCAAAGTGCCAATCCATCGCGGTTTCGGGAAGGATTGTTTCGGTAAGTCTTTACCAGCACCCGATAAACGATAAAGGGTTCATCGAGGGCAATCGCCGCGATTGGAAAAATAGCGACTGCACAATCCCGACCGCGCGTCAGGCTATCTAAGTAGAGCCGTTTTTGTGCTTCGGCCAATGCTTGCTCAGCCAATTGACGGCGTAGCCGGTGCAGCCGTCCCAACCTACCAAGCGTGTCTTCCGCCTTGCAAATGGGCTTGTCGACTGCGCAATGAACAGGAAAGGTATAACCCATTTTATAAAAATAGTCCTCAACGGCATTTCCCGATTGAGGGTGTGCCGCATTGATGTGCCTGTGCCGGCACGCCGAACAACATATAACCAAAACAATCAACCTTAAGAGCCTCTGCATAGATGCAAGCCATTGCCTCCTCTCCCGCCAGCCGCCGCGGGCAACGAGATTCGGGATTTCCACGGCAAATTAATCATTTTGGACACATCGCAGCCAACGCTTGAAAATTGCGTTGCGGCATTACCTTTGCACCCTATGCCGCACATTTCACATCGGGGAGCCGAAATGCCCTCATCGCCCATACGCAAACTCGTTCCCTTTGCCGAAGCCGCCAAGAAGAAAGGAATAAAGGTATTCCACCTCAATATTGGCCAGCCCGACATCGAGACGCCCCCCGCAGTGCTCGATGCCGTTCGCCATGCCGACATCCACGTGTTGGCCTACAGCCATAGTGCGGGCAACGAGAGCTACCGTAAAAAACTGGTGGAATATTACGCGAGATACGATGTTCACGTAAACTACAACCAGATAATAGTGACTACCGGGGGCTCTGAAGCCATCATGTTTGCGATGATGAGCTGTATGGACCCGGGAGACGAAATCATCATCCCCGAACCTTTCTATGCCAATTATAACGGCTATGCCTCAAGCTTGGGCATCAAAATCGTGCCGGTGCCCTCCGGCATCGAAACCGGCTTTGCCCTGCCATCCAAGCAGGCCTTTGAAGAAGCAGTGACCCCAAAAACCAAGGCCGTAATGATATGCAACCCCAACAACCCTACCGGCTATCTCTACACTCCGGAAGAATTGCAGGTCATCAAAAACCTTTGTTTAAACCACGACCTCTACCTGTTCAGCGACGAGGCCTACCGCGAATTTTGCTACGATGGCAACCAACACATTTCCGCGCTGGCTATGGAAGGCTTGGAGCAACACGCCATTTTGCTGGATACCATTTCGAAACGTTACAGTGCTTGTGGCGGTCGCGTGGGAGCCTTCGTGACCAAGAACCAACAGGTGCTGGACACCGCGATGAAGTTTGCACAGGCACGCCTAAGCCCACCTAGTTTTGCACAGATATTGGGTGAGGCGGCAGTAGACTTACCCGCCGACTATTTTGATGGAGTGCATGCCGAGTATACAGCGCGTCGCGACCTGCTTGTAAGCAGGCTGCAGGCCATGAAAGGCGTAACATGCCCACTCCCCGGGGGGGCATTCTATGCCATAGCCGAATTACCCATCGACGACAGCGATACCTTCTGCCAATGGCTGTTGGAACACTTCGACCACGTTGGGTCAACGGTTATGATGGCACCTGCATCGGGCTTTTACGCCACGCCCGGCAAAGGCACCCGAGAAGTGCGCTTGGCCTACGTGCTGAACAAGGAAGACATCAATGCCGCAATGGATTGCTTGGAAGCGGCTTTGAAAATTTACCCCGG
>CAIVHI010000490.1 GCA_903905685.1 uncultured Bacteroidota bacterium
AGCTTGGACAACCCAATGACTTTACCGGAGGAAATGTAGGCTACATGGGCTTTGCCATAGATAGGTACAAAGTGGTGCTCGCAGTTGCTGAATAGTTCAATATCTTTCTCCACCAACATTTGGTCATACTTGTATTTGTTGTCGAAGAGGGCAATTTTGGGCTTGTTGTCGGGGTGCAGGCCAGAGAAGATTTCCTTGACATACATCTTGGCTACGCGACGCGGAGTGCCTTTCAGGCTGTCATCCGAAAGGTCGAGCCCGAGCGTATGCATGATTTCGCGGAAATGGCTCTCTATTTTCTGGATTTTCTGAGCGTCCGACAATTCGAATGCGTCGGCACGCATGGGCGTGTCTACCGATGTGCCGATGTGCTCGTCGCCTATGGCATCGTTGTAGTCGTTCTCGGCAGCTTCTTGAAGGAGAATCGACTCCGGATATTTTTGATGTATGGTCATATAAATTGTGGATGCTTTAAAATGGTGACGGCAATTGCCGGTTTTTTCCGTCCGTATGAATTTGAAAAGCAAGGCCGAATTGGTTTGGATCGATATCCTCGACTGCTCCCCTTCCACCCCTCACCAATCGGCTTCGCTACTACAAAGCTACACAACATTTTGTTTAAGAGTTTCAACAAACACCTAAACAAAATACAAGGCAATGGGGTCGCATCATGCAAATCGCCGCAAATGCGCCACCACACATGGTTTCGGCCATTATCAGTTTAGCGGATAGGCTTATAAAGACCAAGGCAACGGAACCGAATAGTCGCCGTTTTCGATATTGCCCTGAACAAATTCTTTTTTCAGGGCACACACAACTTTTCGTAATTTTGAAGCCGACAAAAGTCCCCTTCTGCTTGCTCCCCCAAACCTTCCCGGAACTGGTTCGCAGCCTGCCCGTTTTCGATTTGCAGCACATCGTGCAGCAATTTCTCTATGACCCCAAAAACCCGCTGTTATTCAACAACGGCTTTTTCGTCTACTTTTTTGCCCTGTTTATTGCGCTGTTTTACGCCTTCCGCAACCGCTTTTTGGTGCGCAGTTGGGTGGTGAGCGTGTTTTCGCTGTACTTTTTTTATAAAGCCAGTGGCGCGTTCGTGGGCTTGGTGCTGTTGTCGGCGGTTTTTGACTATACGCTATCCAACCTCATTTACCGGCAAAATCGGGCGGGTGTCAAAAAAGTATTGTTGGCCGCGAGCGTGTTATTCAATTTAGGACTGCTGTTCTACTTTAAGTACACCAACTTCTTCATTACATTTTGCAACGATTTTTTTGCCGCCAAAATCAATCCGCTCAACATCTTGTTGCCAGTGGGCATATCCTTCTACACCTTCGAGAACCTGAGCTATACCATTGACGTTTATCGTGGCGAATTTGTGCCGGAGCGCAAATTCATCAACTACTTGCTCTTCCTATCGTTCTTTCCCAAGCTGGTGATGGGCCCCATAGTGCGGGCCCGCGATTTCATTCCACAACTTCACGAACCCTATGTAGTCACCGACAACGATTTTGCGAAGGGGTTCTACCTCATCCTATCGGGCTTGTTCAAAAAACTGGTCATATCCGACTTCCTGACCCTCAACCTGGTGAACTACGTCTTCGACAACCCGTCTATGCACACCGGGCTGGAATGCCTGATTGCCGTGCCGGCCTATGCGATAGTGATATATTGCGACTTTAGCGGATATAGCGATGTGGCCATAGGTATTGCCAAATGGCTGGGCATCACCATACCTGCCAACTTCAAATCACCCTACCAAAGCAAGAGCATCACCGAATTTTGGCGGCGGTGGCACATCTCGCTGTCGTCGTGGCTACGCGACTATCTATACATCTTCTGGCTCGGTGGCAACCGCAAGGGCAAATTCCTGACCTACTTCAACTTGGTCGTCACCATGCTCTTAGGTGGGTTTTGGCATGGGGCATCGGTTACGTTCATCATTTGGGGAGCCATACATGGGGTCGGTCTTGTGGTTCATAAATTGTGGATGCAGGCGGCATCACCGCTCGTTGCCCACACGCAGAACAATTTGATTTATAACGGATTCAGCCAACTGCTCACCTTCGTTTTCGTTTGTTTTGCGTGGATATTCTTCAAGTCGGCCGACTACACCACAGCTGTTGCCATGCTGCGGCAAATTGCATTCAATTTTCGCCCAGAAGTATGGCCGGAATTTTGGGGCAACTATCATTCAGCAGTGTGGATGTTGCTGCTCGGCTATGCCCTCCATGCCTTTCCCGACACCCTACCCGATCGCCTGGTACCCAAATTGGCCAAAGCCCCCCTCATGGCCTACCTTGCCGTGTTTTTGGTATTCTTGGTGGTTTATGCCCAATTCAAATCGGCCACACCGGTAATGCCAATCTATTTGCAGTTTTAGGTAGGAGAGACGAGAAGATCGGGCGGCTAAGATTCCGGTAGTCCCGTAGTGACCCGTCCTGACAAAGGTTTGCACTTTTGCAAGCATCGGCGTATTGCTATGCTGCGATAAAGACTAGGCTGTGGTGGAGTATGCCCTGAGCCACCACCTATCTCCTATCCTCGTCGGCCATTACATACACTACCTTACTCCCCGGCAAAAAGTTGTTCCAAGCACGACTTGCATGAGCTCTATGAATGGTTTGGCAAGAAGGGGTTGGGATAAGTAGTAGTACCGGGCGGGCGTTTTCCACGGCTAGCGTTTTTACCAACTTGTTCGGGGAGATGGGAGACTTTTTATTTGTCGCCACCTTTTTTGGGCGGCAAAAAGTTTTCTCCGGTCACCACACTTTTCCCGGTCTTGGCTTCGAGTTCTTTGCGGGCGTTTTTGGCTATCGCGCCTCCTTTTTTGCCCGCCACCGCATTTTCATCCAACCCTTTGGCTTCGTCCGCTTCCGCTATTTGCCGGGTGGAAAGCTCGGCCAGGGCTGTAAACAACAATTCGGCCTCGCTCATATGGTCGCGGAGGTTTTGCGATTTCAAGCCCTTCATTTCCTTATGGCCTTTGACGGTCAAGCCCGTCCATTCCTGATGGATGATATTGGTTAGGAACACGAACTCCTCATTTTTGGACACACCGCTTTCTTTCCAGTAGTCGGTCAATTTATTGCGGGTTTCTTGGCCGGTCATGCGCTGCTGTATCCACTTTTCGCTGCGCCCCATCTTCTGCCAGTTTTCCCGAGCCCTATCCATGCTAAGCGACGGATCCTGTATTTCCTGCAGGCGTTCATAGCCCACTTTGGCCAGCCATAGTTTGAAAGGTTCGGCCTTGGGAGAAGGGATGGACTGTATAAGGCGGAATATTTGCTCAACGTTTCCTACATCGGTAAGGCGCATCTTGCCGTCTTCTGCTTCCATTTTCAAACCGTGAATTTTTGTCACGGTTTCATTTCCCTCCTGTTTCAGCCGTTGTTTTAGCTTGCGCCAGTAGGCAGGAGCATCTTTACTTTCCGTCAATAGTTCAACAATGTCCACAATGCTGAAATACCACATTTCATTTTCGCCATCGTAGTGGCTGCGCACTTTCTTGTCTTCAAATAGTTTGATGTTGCCCATACCGTCACCGATTTTACCTCATTGAACATTTTCACAAAAATCCGTCCCCTTACCCGCCCATCTTGAATTCATCATTTCCCAACCCGATGTTTACCAAGCGGTTGTGGGTGTTGCAGGCAAATAGCCCTGCAACCGTCGACCCAAAACAACCACCCCAACGGGATTCCCGTATAGAAGCCTTATGCAAAATACGGAATTGAGGTGAACAAGAATCAAAAAACCAGTGGTGGCGGGCTACAGTGAAACGTCGTATGCTTTACAAGAATTCACCCCTTCAGCCTCCCCAAAAAATCCAACACCTCGTGCATATCCCGGGTGCGCTCTACGACGAGCATGAAGACTTTGCCTACTTGCTTTAGCTTGGCGCGGTTGGTTTGGGTTTGGATGTATTGTAGGATTCGGTTGAAGGTGTCTGACTCGAAGTAGGGCGACTCGGGGTTGCTGATGAAGTAGAGGCGCATCTGCCTGTTTTTCAGGATGAGTTTCTCGAAGCCGAGTTCGCAGGCCAGCCGGCGGCATTTCACGGTCGTGAATAGCTCTTCCACTTGGCGGGGGATGGGGCCAAAACGGTCGGCCATCTCCAGCGCGAATTTGTCCATGTCGGCATCGGTCTCTATGTCGTCCAGTTGGGTGTAGAGCGACAGGCGTTCGGTGATGTTCTGTACATAGTGGTCGGGAATCAGGATTTCGAGGTCGGTATCTATGGGACAGTCGTTTACATAGTCTTTATTCCGGTCTATCTCGTCTTTGAAGACTTCTATGAAGTCGCTGTTTCGGAGTTCGCGGATGGCTTCGGCCAATATTTTTTGGTACATCTCGAAGCCTATCTCGGTGATGAAGCCGCTCTGCTCTCCACCGAGCAGATTGCCCGCCCCTCGGATGTCGAGGTCGCGCATGGCTATTTGGAAGCCGCTACCCAGTTCGTTGAACTGCTCCAGCGTTTGAAGGCGCTTGCGGCTGTCGCTGGGTAGTAGGCTCATGGGCGGCGCCAGCAGGTAACAGAACGCCTTTTTGTTGCTGCGGCCCACGCGCCCGCGCAACTGGTGCAGGTCGCTGAGGCCGAATTGGTGGGCGTTGTTGATGAAGATGGTATTGGCGTTCGAGATGTCCACCCCGCTCTCCACAATGTTGGTGCAGCACAGCACGTCGAACTCGCGGGCTATGAACGCCAGTAGGGCTTCTTCCAGCTCATTGCCCTCCATTTGGCCGTGTGCCATGGCGATGCGCAGGTCCGGACACAAGTTGCGGAGCAGCGTCACCATGTCGGGCAGGCTTTGCACCCGATTGTGGACGAAGTAGACCTGCCCGCCGCGCTCGGCCTCGAAATAGATGGCCTCCCGAATCATGTATTCGTCGAACACCAATACTTCCGTCTGCACCGGCTGGCGGTTGGGCGGCGGGGTATTGATGATGCTGAGGTCGCGGGCGTTCATAAGCGAGAACTGCAAGGTGCGCGGAATGGGGGTGGCTGTGAGGGTCAGGGTGTCCACATTGGCTTTCAGTTCCCGCAGCTTCTCCTTTGCCCCAACGCCGAATTTCTGCTCCTCGTCTATGATGAGAATGCCCAAGTCTTTGAACTTCACATCCTTGCCCAGCACCGCATGGGTGCCGATGATGATGTCCACCTTGCCTTCTTCCAGCCGCTTCAGGGTCTCCTTTTTCTCCTTGGAGGTCTTGAAACGGTTGATGTAATCGACCGTGCAGGGGAAATCCTTGAGGCGGTCTTTGAAGGTGGTATAGTGTTGGTAGGCCAAAATAGTGGTGGGCACCAGTATGGCGGCCTGCTTGCTGTCGGCCACGGCTTTGAAGGCCGCGCGTACGGCAATTTCGGTCTTGCCGAAGCCCACATCACCGCATACCAGCCTATCCATGGGAGATGGCGCCTCCATGTCGCGCTTCACATCGGCAGTGGCCTTGGCTTGGTCGGGGGTGTCTTCGTAGAAGAACGACGCTTCCAGTTCTGTCTGCATATAGCTGTCGGGGGTAAAAGCGAACCCCTGCGACGCCTTGCGGCGGGCATACAGTTTGATGAGGTCTGCAGCTATGTCCTTGACCTGCTTCTTGGTCTTGTTTTTGAGTTTCTGCCAGGCATCGCTGCCCAGCTTGTTCATGCGCGGAATGGCACCTTCCTTGCCGGTGAACTTCGTGATTTTGTGCAGGGAGTTGATGTTCACATACAGTACATCGTTGTCTTTGTACAATATGCGTATGGCTTCCTGCACATTGCCGTTCACCTCTATCTTTTGCAGGCCGCTGTATACCCCTACCCCGTGGTCGATGTGGGTGACGTAGTCGCCGGGCTGTAGCTCGCGCAAGGCCCGCATAGTGAGTGCCTTTCCCTTGGTGTAGGCCTGCTTGACGTTGTATTTGTGGTACCGCTGGAAGATTTGGTGGTCGGTATAACACACTACTTTCTTGTCGTGATCTATAAAGCCCTTGCTGACCGATGTGGGGACCGCCACAAACGAGATTTCGGCGTGCAGGTCTTCGAATATGCTGTGCAGCCGCTCCAATTGCTTGGGGTTGTCGGCAAATATGTAGGCGGTATACTTGGCATGCAAACGCTTCTTCAAGTCTGCTATCAGCATGTTGAATTGGCGGTTAAAGACGGGTTGTTCCTCGGTGGCGAAGGCGATGGCGGCATCGGGGGCATCGCCGGTCGTTTTTTCAAGGGAGTGGTTGTACCACTCCAGTAGGTGCCGTTGTTTCAAACGTTCCTGCCACAGGGCGGGGTCTTCAAAGTCGGCGCGGGTTATCTCTTTCAGCCATTGCTCCTCATGGTCTACGGCCACTTGCCCAATGTTCATATTGTCGGGCATGTCGGAGGCCATTTTTTGGATGCGGCCAACGGTGTACGAAAAGTCTTTCGCCCAGATGACGGTGTTTTCCGGCAGGTAGTCGAGCAGGGAAATCTTGTCGCGAGTCTCGAAACTGGTTTCTATATTGGGCAGGATAGATACCTGCATGAGCTTGCGTTCGGAAAGCTGCGTTTCGGGATTGAAGATGCGGATGCTGTCCACCTCGTTATCGAACAACTCGATGCGATAGGGATGCTCGTTGCCGAAGGAATAGATGTCGAGGATGCCACCGCGCAAGGCGAACTGTCCCGGCTCGTATACAAAGTCCTCCCGTTTGAAGCCCAGCGACACCAGCAGCTCCATGAGGGTGTCGATTTGGATGGTCTCGCCCACCTTCACGCTGATCATGTTGTTGCCCAGCGTGTTGGGGTCTACCACTTTTTCGAAGAGGGCTTCGGGATAGGTAACCAGTATCTTCTTATTGATTCGCTTACCCGTAAACTTAGTCAGTGCCTCGGTGCGCAACATCACGTGGCTGCTGTCCAATTCGTTGAAGTGGCCGGTGCGCTTGAAGGAATCGGGAAAAAAGAAGATGTCGAGCGCCTTGGTGAGGTGCTCCAGGTCGTTGTGGAAGTAGGCGGCCTCTTCTTTCTCGTTGAGAATGAATACGTGGTTGTGGTCGGAAAGGTGCC
>CAIVHI010000491.1 GCA_903905685.1 uncultured Bacteroidota bacterium
ATAACCAAAAACAGTATTTAAACAACAAATTAAAACAGCTATATGAAATCAAAAAAGCTACTCAGTATCGCCACGATGCTGACGTGTTTCGGCGGCTCGGTCGCGGTAGCAAAAACCGTAGACCTCACAACTGCCAAGCAGACGGGGTTCCATTTCATGACGAACCGCATAGGTTCGTCGGTGATGGCCAATAAAAATGCGCTAACCTTGGCCTACACGGCAACAGGCGCTACATCGGGACAGCCTTGCTACTACATCTTCAATGTATCGCACGGATTCGTAATCGTGTCGGCCGAAGATGCAGTGAAACCTATTTTGGCGTTCTCCAATGAAACCCAATTCAACACTTCGAAAATTCCACACAGCACCCAATATTTGTTGGATGGTTATACGAAGCAAATCGACAATATTAAAACCACCAATACGCCGGCTACTGCCGAAGTTGCCCAAAAGTGGTCGAACCTGAATACGCCAACCAACCCCAAAAGCACCGACCGTACCACAAGTGTAGTGGTTGGCCCACTATTGGGTAGCTTGATTTGGGACCAAGCCCCTTACTATAACGATAGCTGCCCTAACGATGTTGTAGGCGGCGGACTGAGTGTAACCGGCTGCGTGGCAACGGCTACAGCTCAAGTCATGAAATATTGGAGTTGGCCCAGCCAGGGTGTAGGCACGCATACCTACACGACAGCAACACGTGGATTTACGTGTTCGGCCAACTTCGGTGCTGCAACCTACAACTGGACGGCTATGCCCAACAGCATTTCCGCACACAACACAGCCATTGCGCAACTCATGTATCACGTGGGTGTGGCGGTGGACATGGACTACACTGCTGCTGAAAGCGGTGCATATGTAATCTCCGCTGCAACCGGCACACCTCCCAACTGCGCGCAATATGCACTTACGCAGTATTTCAAGTACGATGCCACTTCAATTCAAGGCCTCTCCCGCTCCAGCTATGCTGATGCAGCATGGTATAGCCTTATCACTACCGACCTCTCAGCTGGCCGCCCTGTAATCTACTCCGGTTCCGGTTCGGCCGGTGGCCACTGCTGGGTATTGGATGGCTATGACGACACTCTGGGCACCAACTACTTCCATTGCAATTGGGGCTGGAGCGGTACTGGTCCTGACGGATTCTATTCAGTTGACAACATGAATCCTCCCGCACTAGGCACCGGCGGCGGCGGCGGCGGTTTCGACTCGTCGCAGGCTGCAATTTTCGGTATCAAACCGAACATATTCCCCATAACAGGAACTTTGACCGTTTGCCAAACGCACACAACCACTTTGGCTGACGCCACTTCGGGTGGAACATGGACGAGCGGCACAACAAGCGTAGCTACTGTTAGCAGCGCAGGTGTGGTAACCGGTGTTGCCGCAGGCACCTCGGTTATTACTTACAATGTATCCGGCAATTCGGTTTATGCTACGGTAACTGTTAACCCATTGCCCAATGCCGGCACCATTACCGGCGGTGCAACAGCAATTTGCTTGGGCGGCACAGCCACCCTTACCGATGCTGCAACCGGCGGTACTTGGTCTAGTACTTCTACAGGCGTGGCTACAGTGTCGGGCGGCATTGTTTCAGCAGTAACGGGCGGTTCAGCTACAATCGATTATTCCGTGACCAACTCTTGCGGAACCGCTGTAGCATCAACCACCATCACGGTAAACAATGCACCTGCAATAACCGCTACACCTACACTTACCCCCCCTACTTCTAACCCTTGCGTTGGCGGCACCTCGTCTTATTCAGCTTCATGTACCGGTGCAACCTCGTTCGTATGGACGGTACTGGGTACCGGCTGGAGCGGAACCAGCACTACTTCTGCACTTACAGCAACAGCGGGCAGCGGTACCGGCACCATTGAAGTTCAAGGCAACAACGCTTGCGGAGCAGGCCCGATGTATACTTATACAGTTACGCCCGACAACACACCCGCAGTACCAACAGTAACCATGTCGGGAACGCTTCCCTGCACAGGCGCAACATCAGCTACCTATAACGCAGCATCAACCGGCGCAACTTCCTACACTTGGGCGGTTATCGGTACCGGTTGGTCAGGTTCCAGCACTACATCTGCTATCAATGTCACTCTTGGCACAGGTAGCGCCACTTTGATTTGCACTGCCAACAACCATTGCGGTGCCAGCCGTGCAGACACCAACACGATTTCCTCTTCTCCATTGCCCGTCACTCCAATCGTGAACTTGACTAGTGCGTTCCCTTGCGCAGGTACAACATCTGCGACCTATACTGCCACTTCGCTGGGTGCATTGACCTACAACTGGACCGTAACCGGTACGGGTTGGAGCGGCACAAGCACTACCGGTACCCTTAATGTGACCATCGGCACAGGTACGGGTACCATTGTTTGTACCGGTGTAAATGCCTGCGGTAGTGGTACCGCAACAACAGTTACGCTTACTCCTGCTACTCCGGTATCGGCAGCAACAGCCATTTCTTCTGTCGGCTCCATCTGCTCAGGCACTGCGGCCGAATTCACGACTCCTGCAATTGCAGGTGCAACGTCCTATGTATGGACCGTTTCAGGAACAGGTTGGAGTGGCTCCAGCACTACAGCTACACTGAGCGCGACAGCAGGCACAGGCCCCGGCACCATTACCGTTGCCGGCGTTGGCCCTTGCGGCACCGGCGCTCCATTTACTTTGTCTTCTGTAACGCCTTCCATCTCCCCTTCTGCAAACTTCTCGTTGGGTGCACACACAGAGTCGGTAGGCTCCAACGACCTGCTGACTTACACAGGTTCATCTACATCGTCAAGCGCAACTTACTCTTGGAACTTCGCCGGCGGCAGTGCTTCACCCGGTGTAGGCGTTGGCCCACACTTGGTGTCTTGGGCTACTCCAGGCTTGAAGACGGTAAGCTTGATAGTCATTGATGGTGGTTGCGCGTCTGCAGCCTATTCCGACACTGTAATGGTTGGCTCTACAACCGGCCTCGAATCTGTAGCTGCAAACACCGAAATGACCATCGTTCCGAACCCCAACACGGGTGTTTTCGAAATCGTTTTCGGTAATGCGACCGCAAAATCGGTAACGGTAAAGATTGCCGATATGGAAGGCCGTATCGTATTCACCAACAAATACGAAAACGTAAACGGCAGCTCGGTTAAAGTGAACGTTTCACAATTGCCGAACGCGGTATACCTTGCCACCATCACCACCGATGGCAATACCGCCAACAGGAAGATCATCATCAACAGATAATCCCGGCTTAGTCATTGAACAGGAACGGTGCCGCCCCTTGGGTGGCACCGTTCCTGTTTTAAGAGGTAGTGGCCTGGAATTGGGCAGGTGAATTGTTTTTGGGGATTATGCATTAAATTTGACTGGCAGTCTTTATAACAGACTTACATTTTTCCGGTAAACGCGACATGGACAAGATAGAAATTCGGGGATATAGGTCTATCAAACACTTGGTACTACCGCTTAGCGACATCAATATCTTGATTGGAGCCAACGGAAGCGGCAAGAGCAATTTTCTGTCTTTTTTCGATTTCCTCAAACAGATTTACGACTGCAACCTACGGGGGTATGCAGCATTAAAAGGCATCGACACCTTCCTGCACAACGGAGAAAAAGAAACTCAGGAAATCGCAACCCACCTTTATTTCAAGTACTCAAATGGCTATTCCTTTACCATCAAAAAAGGAGATTCCGGGTTTATTTTTACTGAAGAAGGAATGTGGTATCATAAGAATCCGTATTGGCGCCATTTTGAACCCATAGCAACTTTCGGGCCCGAATCCAACCTACGGATGCAAACCATGCCTCGAGCGGGCTATATCCAATCTTACATTAAAGGTCTGGTCAAATACCATTTTCATGATACGGGGGAACGTTCATCGTTCAGCCGGGAATCAAATGTTGATAACGATAAGTATTTCTTGTACCAAACGGGCAGCAACTTGGCCGCATTCTTATTCAACATCAACAAGGAACATGGAAAAGTTTACAACCTCATCGTAAAAACGATTCAAGGAATTGCCCCTTATTTTCTCGACTTTTTCTTCCGGCCTGAAAGCAATGGAAACCTCAAATTGAGGTGGCAAAGCAGACATAATTCCTCAATTTATGGGGTGAACGACTTGTCTGACGGAACAATACGCTTTATTGCATTGACTACGCTGTTCATGCAGCCAAAGTTGCCGGACACCATCATTATCGATGAGCCGGAACTCGGATTGCACCCCACTGCAATTGCAAAACTCGCCGGCATGATGAAATCTGTTGCGGCGAAAAAATGCCAAGTTGTAATTGCCACCCAGTCTACCGACCTCATCAGCCATTTCGAACCCGAAGACATTGTAACTGTTGACCAAATAAATGGAGCAAGCGTTTTCGAACGCTTGGATTCCGAAAAACTCAAGATTTGGTTGGAAGACTATACCGTTGACGACCTGTGGAAACGAAGCATTATTACTACAGGCCAAACCAATATTTAATTGCCTGCCATGAAGAGAATCATCCTGATATGTGAAGGACCAACGGAGCAGGCATTTGCAAAAACCAACCTCTTAATTCATTTTAGCAATAAGGAAAAAGTCCTGCAAACACCTCTGATTAAAGCATCAAAGGGTGGCATCGTGAAATGGCCCATATTGAAAGACCAAATCGAAAGACACCTTAAATCTGAGCCGGATACTTACGTGACCACCTTTATTGACTACTACGGAGTATTTGAAAAACACGGCTTCCCCGGATGGGCTGCCGCTCAAACAATTCCTGACAAAAATGCTCGGATGTTGGCTTTGGAAAGGTCGATGAAACAGGACATAGACCAACGCCTTCAACACCGATTTATACCCTACCTACAGCTGCATGAATTTGAAGGACTGCTTTTCAACGACATCCAAATATTTTATGGTCAGATACCCGAAGTCGATTTAATAGGCAAGCCCGAATTGCAAAAAACGTTTGCCGATTACAGCAATCCTGAAATGATTAACGACAGTCCAAACACCTCACCATCACATCGACTGGTTCGAATCATTCGGGGCTACAATAAAGTGGTGTACGGCGACATTCTATCGGAAGCAATCGGTTTGACCCAAATTAGATCAAAGTCGCCCCGTTTCAATAGTTGGATAACGTTGCTTGAAAATCTATAGCTATACCCCCCACCTACCGCATCACCTTCCATTCCTTAGCTTCCTCACCCTTGTCTATCACGGCATTCAGCGCATCCACAGTAGTTTTAACACCTGCGGTGCCGCAATCGTAAAGAGCTTTGAGTGGGTTCTTATTGGCCACTTTATGAAACAACTCATCGGGCGTTGGCTGCGATGGGAGGGCGGCGTATTCCTCGAAGGTGTATTTCAGGAACACGGTATTGGGGGCTATCCCCCACTCGCTCAGCCAGTAGCCGTGATGCAGCTTGATGGGCTTCGCACGGCTGCCCGATGCCGCAACATCCTGAGGCGCGGGAAATGATGCCAAGTGTTGACGGTCATCGGTTAGCACGACCGGTACTTTGTCGGCAAACTTCGCGGCGGCCTTATATACAAAAACATGCGGCCTCGCGCCACCCATACGCTGCTGGGGCTCTAGAGTTGATACCAACTTACCGCCACCGCCAAACACTGCGACCGACCCGGCCACCATGGCCGTGAAACAAACCACCGACTTCATTTTCATACGCCTCAGATTTTCGCGAAGTTACTTTTTGGGGATGTACTTTTCCAAAACCGCCTGCAATTGCTCCGAATTATTGGCGTTCACGATGTCCGACAGGAAACCCGCATAAGTCTCTACCACGCGCATCTCGCGCGAAAACTCTTGCTTAGACTGCTGTAAGCCGTTCAGTATCTTCAAAGTATAGTATAGGCTCGTGCCGTAGGTGTGGTTGTGCACGTTGTCGTAAATATAGAGCAGGTCTCCCGTATTGGCGAAATAGGGCTTTACCTCCTGGGGCAGGAATGGGTTAGACATCACCAAGTTGTAGTTCAGGTTCAAGAAACGCAGGTAATTGCCCTTCTTGCCCTTAGCCGAGCCTGCATTTACAAACTCCTGCAACGCAGTCAATTGTTCGAGCACTGACGACACATACGGGTCCAACGTTGCCATGATGCCGCTGTCGGTGGTCTTGGCCGTGAAGTTGAACATCTTATCGAAGTACGTTGCATCTTTTTGATACACCAACCCCAAGAAATACTTCTTCTCTGCATCGTTGAGTGCATTCAATTGCTCAAACGAAATCCAAATATTGGCCTTCCGCTTCGCCGCCGATGCCGTATCGCGAAGTGCCGACTGAATGAGGTTCATGCCGTGCAGTGCAACTCCCATTTTCTCCTTGGTGGTGCGCTTGCTTTGCGACATCGCCGCGGCCACGTAATATTTTTTGTCCAAGTAGTTGAGCAGGCTCACAGGGTTGTAGCCACTCGTCACTTTATCGAACAGCTCGACCGTGAATTTCAGCGGGAAGTAATAATCGCTATTCTTGATGGAGGTCACCGTCTTCTCCTTCAAGAAGGTACATTCAATGTCGGGCACTGCATTTTGGGGATAATTCTCGATGTAGTTGAACATATTGGAAAACACGTTCTCCAAGTCCTCCGAAAATATCTTCTTGTAACTATCACCAAAGTCTGGGAACTGGCTACTGTTGGAATAGCGCATCTTGTCGAACGTCTCGGGGAAGAAGATTTGCAGTTCACCTACGGTACGTGCCGCATCGCGCAGGGTATTCATGTAGTCGGCTGTCTGCTTAGGGCGGAACGGCGTTGCCGAATAGTAGTGGATGCCGGTCTCGGCCAAATTGGTTTCGTATTGCACCGCAGGAGTTACCGAATTGAAGGGTTGCAACCCAAAGGCCAACACCTTGGTAGGCTGTGCCGAAATGTCGAGGTCGTACAGCAACTGAATCTTGCCCGACTGATAATACTTATCGAATGCGGCCTGAATCACATTATAGTCGAGCGTACCCACATGGTGGGAGAAAGGCCTGCGCAAAAAAGTGTCCAAGTAGCCGAGTTGCGCTTTTTCGTTCTGGGAGTAATAGATGACGCTCGTGATTTCGGAGTCCTTCTGCCGCTCCATATTGATGACTTTGCTCAGGAATACGGTATCTACCCCGTTAAGGTAAATGGAACCATAATAGGAGCTCTGAGCACCTGCCCGGCCCGCTATGGTGGTTAACAGCGCAATAAATGCGAATTTTTTCATATTAAACATCCGATAGAAAATCTAACAATTCCCCAATATTAATACATCAATCCGGTTTTTTTATTCCGAAAACCGAAATTTAACACCTGTTTTTTGGCTCTATTATACAAATGGAGCATAAGTGTTTTTGCAGACCGTGCAAAAGGGGTAAATTTGCACGATGGACGGCAAAAAAACACTGGTTTTGGGCGCATCGCCCAAGTCCGACAGGTACAGCAATATGGCGGTACGCTTTTTGAGGGATAAGGGCCACGATGTAACCGCCGTGGGAAATAGGGGTGGTATGATTGGCGATGTGGAAATAGCCACCACTGCGCCTGATGCCATTTCGGACCTTGACACCGTAACACTTTACCTTAACCCCGAAAACCAAAAACCATTCTACGAATATATCCTCGCCCAACACCCCAAGAGAATCATCTTCAACCCAGGCACTGAGAACGAGGAATTGCAAAAATTGGCTGAGGCTCAAGGCATTGCAGCTTGGGAAGCCTGCACTCTCGTGTTGCTGCGAACCGGCAATTTTTAATCGGCGTCCGGTTTGGCGCTTTGCCGGTTCCATGGTTTCCTTATCTTTATAAGCAAAAACCCGGCGAATGCGTTCCCACTTACGCTCAATAACAAGTTTGGCTACAATCGCTGTAGTGTGCTGCATGGTTGTAATGCATGGTTCGGCATACGCGCAAGACCTAAGGGGCCAAGTGGCCGATGTCGACAACAAACCGATATATCATGCCAACCTGCGCTTGGTGCGCGATGGGGTACTCAAAGCCCGAGCCTCAACCGACCATAAAGGCCGGTACCATTTTTGGCCCATTGGCATGGGTGCCTATCAGGCAATAGTCTCCGCCAACGGCCGAGACCAGATAGTACGCAATATCGAAATTAAAGACCCAGGCACGACGGTGGAAGACTTCGCAATCAAAAAACGGAAACCGAAAACCGCCAATACTCCATGATTCTTACAGACTTCAAAGGAATCCAATTGCGTTTGAGGGGGGAAGATAATGGGAAGACATCGGTATTTGACCCGATAAGGAAGAAATGGGTGATACTGACACCCGAAGAACATGTGCGCCAATACCTGATTCAGTACTTGGCAGCCAACAAACTCTACCCTGCCGGCATGATGTCGGTTGAAAAGGGTATCGACGTTGGGGGGATGGAAAAGCGGTATGACATTGTGGTTTACGACCGCAACCACAAGCCTTGGATGCTGGGCGAATGCAAGGCACCCGAAATAGACATAACCGAAAAGACGCTGTTTCAGCTACTTACCTACCACAACGTGTTGCAATGCAGGTACTGGCTGCTCTCGAACGGCCGCCAAACATTTTGCGCCGATGCCTCCAACCCCGACCAAGTAGTTTGGCTAAACTCACTTCCCACCTATCAACCCTGAATAGGTGCTGCCGGCAAGGGCCTCCATGGCGGCCTTTACATCGTCGTCGTCGCCCAATGCAATGGCATAATAACCGTTGTCGTGAAACAGGAGCCGGGCTAATTGGGCCGTCAATTGAGACTTGAAATACGCGATGGCCGCGGGTTTTTTAAGGCGTTTCAGTAGACCTTCTTTGGTTGAAAGGCCGAGAGATTTAAGGGATGTCGCCACCAAATCGTCGGCACCCTTAAAGTCACTCCTAAATTGGTCCACGGATTTATAATTGAGCTTGCCGTGGTTGCGGATAAAAAAATCCCACACGGCGGTTTTCACTTCGGTTCCATACAATGCTTCCGATACCGCACCATTTATTTTATTGGTGTCGTAAGGCACAAACACATCGGGCTTGATGCCGCCACCGCCATGCACAATCCTCCTCGCCGCCGTGTAGTAGGGCGTTGTATCTTCCCGAACATCGTTCGTGGCCCCACTCAACTCGCCCGACGAAAACCGCTTTTCGTAGTCTTCCATATAGGCTTGGCGCCCTTTGGCAAAAGTGCGCTGTATGCACCTGCCCGATGGCGTATAGTATTTGGCAACGGTGAGGCGCAGCCCGGCACCGTCCGCCATTTCGTATTGTTCCTGCACCAGCCCTTTACCGAAACTGCGCCTACCTACAATAATGCCCCTATCCCAGTCTTGAATGGCTCCCGAGAGTATCTCGCTTGCCGAGGCCGAACCCTCATCAACAATAAGGGCCAATCTACCGGCCTCAAACTTACCGGTCTTGCCCGCACGGTATTCCGTTTTGGGCATATGTAAACCCTGCGTGTAGACAATCAACTTTTTTTCATCCAAAAACTCATCGGCTATCGATGTCGCGGCATCCAAATAACCTCCCGGGTTGTCACGAAGGTCTACAATGAGCTGTTTGGCACCCTTCCCTACCAGCCGCTGCAATGCCTTGTGGAATTCGACCCCGGTATTTGCACTGAATTTGTTGAGCTTGATGTAACCGGTGGTGTCATCAAGAAGAATGTCGGCCTCAACGCTCTTCACGGCGATAACGTCTCGGGTGATGGGAAAATTTTTGATGTGTCCGGTCTCCGCATTGCGAAGCGTTACGTATACATGGCTCTTCTGTTTACCTCGCAGGAGGTGCACTATCCGTTCCGTGGTTATTTTAACCCCGGCAACCAAGCTGTCGCCCACCTTTATCACTTGGTCGCCTATCTCCACGCCTGCCGCCCCTGCGGGACCATTTTCAATCACGGAGGTAACTTGAATGGTATCCCTAACTATTGCAAACTCTACCCCGATGCCCGAAAACGACCCTTCCAGGTCTTCGGTTTCCCGCTGCATATCTTCGGCAGGTATGTAGACGGTGTGGGGGTCGAGGTTTTTGAGGATGCCGGAAATCGAATTTTTGTAGAGCAGGTTCCGGTCTACGGAGTCTACATATTTGTCGCCAATAAGGTCTATGATTTCCTCCAATCGGTCGTTACGCTGAAAAACCGTGCTTACGTCGCGTTTGTTGCGGAGGGTATCGCGCAGGTTGAAGCCGAGGATCATTCCTGCAACCATTACCAACGAGAAGAACAATGGCGACCACGCGGCCCGTCTCCCACTTCCGTGTCCATTCATTTTACAAATACTCGGGCAAAGATAATCAATGTCCTACCTATAAACCCACTTGGCTCCTACGGGCCCCACCACCCACAAAGCCCACCGGTATAGCTGCATCAATTCAAACTATGCATGGGCACCGGCAGAAACCCGTTAATCGGCAACGACTACTTGTAGGCGCACCGGGTCACCTTAATGTTTCTTGGCGTTCTGCTTGATGAGGTCCGTCATGATATTCACGGTCTCACCAATATACACATCTTCGGAAAGCCTCTTGAGCCACTCTTTGTTTTTAGCAACCGACGCGCTGTCCAAGTTGATTTTCTCCATGTCGGCATCCAAATTGCCCATAATCAGTTTTTCGGCATCCTTTTGAAGGGCCTCAAGTTTCTTCGACATCGCATTCACCTTCTCTTGATCCTTTTTATACTTAACCTCATTGAGCGACACGATATTGTCTTCCTTACGTTTGGCGATATATTCGGCGTTGTCCGAAATCAGGCTGAAGATGTCGCTCTTGCGCACGCGGTCGCGGCTCTGGCTTTGCAACTGAGCCATATTGGGAATGGACGCACAGCGCCGATATTGCACTGCGGGCACTTCGTCCCACGGCAAAGCCGATTTGTTTTTGCGCTCACCCATGTCTTCATCATCATATTGGTTCAGGTCGGGCAACACGATGTCGGGAGTAACGCCTTTCAATTGGGTAGACCCACCGTTTACACGGTAGAACTTTTCCATGGTCATTTTAATGGACCCAATGGTAGTACCATCTACCCCCGTAGTATCGGTTTGGAGTTGCAGTCGGGTAAGCTGGTCGAGGATTTCATCGAGCGACAGCATTTTTTGGACGGTGCCCTTGCCATAGGTTGTCGACCCTACGATGACTGCACGTTTGAAATCTTGCATGGCGGCTGCAAGAATCTCTGATGCCGATGCACTACCACCACTCACGATTATGGATAGCGGACCATTGTATAATGCACTATCTGTGCCCTGCGACACGAGCGGATAAGCCGCGGCATGATTGCTCTTTACCTGTACCACAGGGTTGCGACCAATGAAAGTGCCTGCCATATCTACCACATCGCTCAGCGAGCCACCACTGTTAAAGCGGAGGTCTATGATGATGCCGGCAACACCTTGGTCCTTCAATTTGCGCACTTCCCTTTCCACATCCACAGCACAACGTCTGCCGCTGGTGTGGTTAAAGTCGGCATAAAACTCAGGCAGGAATATATAGCCCAATGGGCCGGATTTACTGTTGATGATAGCCGATTTAGCAAAGGTCTCCTCCAGTTGCACCACCCCGCGAATGATAGCTACTTCTTTTATGGAACCATCCGTCTTCTTCACCGTCAGTCTTACTTCGGTTCCTTTTTCTCCCCTAATCAATTTGACGACGTCGTTGATTTCATAGCCCGAGATATCGACGGAAGGATTGGTCCCCTGCGCCACTTTCATGATTTCGTCTCCCGCTTTCAACTCTCCTTGTTTCCAAGACGGACTGCCCGTTACGATGGCTGCAACCATTGTCTTATCGTTCTCGGTGCGCAGTTGGGCCCCAATGCCGAAGAAGCTGCCGCTCATCACTTGGTCGAAGTCTTTCTTCTCGGCAGGTGGAAAGTAATCGGTGTGGGGGTCTTCGCTGTGGGTTATGGCATTGACGAACATCGTAAACCTATCGTCGTCTTTTATTTTCCTGATATTCTTGAACCACCGTTGATAGCTTTTCTTGATGTCTTCGCGGGCCTGCTTCTCCAATTCTGCATCGGTCTTCAACACGGCATTCACCGAGTCTTTGTTTTCCTTCTTTTTGTCTTGCTCGTTTTTGAGGTCTACAAATTTGGAAAGCACCCTATACTTCAGGCGACCCTCCCATCGCTTATGCATGTCGGCTTCGGTAGCTGCATATTGTTCCTTCTCTGCATTCAAATTGATTTCCTCATTGCCGGCAAATTCAAACGGCTTGTCGAGAATTTCATTGTAATAGGCTTCCGATATCGCTATCCTGCGCAAGTACATGGCGTCGACAGAGTCGAAAAACTCGATGGAACCCATGCGGATTTCATCATCAATCTTGAACTCGTAACGATTCAGCACATTGACCTCCGCTGCGGTAAAAAACAGTTTGTCGTAGTCGAATTCGGTCAGGACCGTGTGGTAAATCCGAGTAGAAAACGAATCGTTAACCTGCCGGGGAGAGAAGTGGCCGGTAGCCAATGCCTTCATCACGGTCTCCAAAACAATCGTGCGGCGCTCATCCGACGATTGCCTGAAATGCGACCTGTATTTGAAAGACAAAAATGCCGCCAATATACCTACCACCAGTAAAGGTGTTACAAATTTATTCTTCATGAATTTCAACATAAACAACTTAAGCTGGAACGTATTACAAATGTACTTTAAATGTTGTTAACAAAACGCTAATCAAGATGGGCCAAAATGGGCGCGAAATGCAATTTACGCATTCATGGGCACCGGGGTGCCCGTCACTGCGTGGTGCATGCGTATCATGAGGGCATGCAATTGGGTCTTGGCATGGGAGTTCCGTTCAATGAAATAAATGGTCTCGCTGATGTCGTGCACCATGGCATGAAGATGCTCGGTAGCCACCTTGGTCGTGCTCAACTTCACTACGAACTTAGCCTCGGGCTCCGGCAACTGAATATCGGCATCTCCCATAAAACGCACCCGTATGGCAAAGCCCAACAAATGCATCATATATGCCAAGAGGTTCTTTTGTTGCTCGCGCCCCTGCTTCGACCATTCCTCCACAAACTTGGCAAGCTCAACCCCCTTGTTGGTAAACAAAGAGTTGAACAGGTTTCGAACCGCAGGGAACAAATCATTGTCGGCAGACCTCAGCAACTTCAAGGCTTCATTGTAGTTGCCGGCAGCAAGGTGGGCCACTTGCGTGGCCAGCACATCATCGGCACCTGCGCGAAGTTTTAGGGCCATTGCAATGTCCCGCACGGCTATTGGCGCGAGCCTAATGGTTTGGGTTCGCGATTTAATGGTAGCCAAAATTTCTTCGGCTTGTTCGGCAATGAAAATCAGAAACGTATTGTTTGGCGGCTCTTCAATCAGTTTCAAGAGAATGTTGCCTTCTTTCCCTAAATATTCCGGACGCCACATGAGCAACACCTTGCTGCGACCTTCATATGTTTTCAGGTTGAGCACGTCTATGATTTCCCGGCATTCTTCCGACGTAATATTGCCCTGCTTGTTTTCAGCATCAATGTGTTGTAGCCATTCAAACGTTGTGCCGTAGGGAGTCTGTTTCACAAACTCCCTAAATTCGGGGAGGTAGTGGCGGCTCATCGCCTTTTTTTTCGTATCCGGCCTAATGGACGGAAAACTCAAATGCAGGTCGGCATGCTCGAGCCGCGCCACCTTGCTGCACGATGGACACACTCCACAAGCGTCAGTGGCCGACCTGTTTTCGCAAAATATATATTGCGCCAATGCTATGCCTAACGGCAAGCCGCCGGTGCCCTCGGCTCCAAGTATCAAGATGGCGTGTGGCAACGTGTTTGCATTCCACATTCCTACCAATCCCGATTTTGCATCGCTCTGGCCAACTACATCACTGAACAACATTTTGGGAAATCGAAATTAAGGGGCAAAACTCGTTAAAAAATGGGAGCCTGCCGATAGAAATTGCCCCGCACCGGCGGAGCACCAGCCATTACCGTCCAAATATTTTCAAGATGGTACGGAAAATGATCTTCATGTCGGTCATGAACCCCATTTCATCGATGTACTTGAGGTTGAGTTTGTTTTTCTCCACCATGATCACCTTGATGTATACTTCTTCAAAATCGTGTGGGTGGTTCTTCAAGATTTCACCTTCCTTCGAATAGTATTCCAACACGGCATAATCGGTGAGGCCGGGTTGCACATCCAACACTTTCATTTGTTCGGGACTGTAAAAGTCTACATACCGGCGCACTTCGGCCCTGGGGCCAACAAAGCTCATTTGCCCCCTCAAGATGTTGAACAATTGGGGCAACTCATCCAGCTTGAACTTCCTGAGCCAATAACCCGCTTTGGTGACACGAGGATCTCTGTTGGAAGCCGTGAGCAAACCGAGCTTGTCGGCATCCACACGCATGGTCCTGAACTTATAGATGTAGAAATCTTTGTTGCCTTTGGCGACCCGCCGCTGAAAATAGAACACGGGGCCCTTGGAATCCAACTTGATGATGATGGCTACAATAATCAGGACAGGGAACAAAATAATTATCCAAACGAAGGAGAACAGGATGTCGAACAACCGTTTCACGACTTTTTGATACATTTTCGAGCAATTATTAGGATTAATAGTTGTCGAAAGGTATAAAAAACAGATGAACTTCACCCAATTAGGCGTACACTTCGCAAAAGAATAACATTTTCGTCAACGCCCCATAACCCTTTCATAGGCCGCATCTACTTGCTGCGCAACATACAAGGTCTCTTCATCGGTAAGTTGCGGATAAATGGGCAGCGAAATTTCGGAGGCATAATTGCGGAATGCAGATGGATAGTCGGCAATATTGAACCCTAGGCCCTTGAAAAGGGACAGCATAGGTAACGGGATAAAGTGTACGTTGGTGCTCACGCCGGCCTCAGCCACCTCCTGAATAATCGCATCACGCTGATCTTCAGAAATACCCTTTATCCTCAATGGAAAGAGATGGCACGATGAACGCCGCTCTTCGTCTTTATAGGGAGGAATGACTGCCCAATCCTTACCCTTAAAAAAGTCTACATAAACCTGCTGCACGCGTTCACGTTGAGGCAATAGGAGGGAGCCGTATTTGCGCAGTTGGGCCAAGCCCAATGCTGCGCACAAATCGGGCATATTGATTTTCAGCCCTTGAGAAACGATATCATATTTCCAACCACCCAATTGGGTCTTGGCAAATGCATCCTTGGTTTGCCCATTGAGCGAGTTGAGCTTCATCCACCGGTATATTTCTTCATCAATGAAGGGTGCAGGCAGATTCAGGCAGATGATGCCACCTTCGGCGGTCGTAATGTTCTTTACGGCGTGCAGCGAATATATGGTGATGTCTGACGCCAAGGCGGCCGACTTGTTTTCATAAACCGCACCGAGCGAATGTGCGGCATCAGACAACAATACAGGCCGCCCAAAAGCGGCTTGCACAGCATTGTTGGCGACAAATGCCTGCTTCACGCCTTCATCATTCAGCACCTCGCGTATTGCGGCATAATTGCAAGGCCAACCCGCAATGTCAACCGCAAAAACGGCCTTGGTGGCCGGCGTGATGTGCTTGCGCACTTCTTCAGGGTCTATCGTAAAATCGTCCAAAACATCCACCATCACTACCTTGGCTCCAACGTGGAGCACTGCTAGAGCGGTGGCCGAATAAGTATATGCAGGCACAATGACTTCATCACCGGGCCCAATACCGAGCCATTTGAGTACCAGCGCCGCACCCGACGTCCATGAATTTACACACACCGCATGTTTTACATTGACGAATTCGGCAGCCAATTTCTCCAAATCCCTAACCTTCGGGCCAGTCGTTATCCAGCCACTCTTGAGGGTATCCAAGATTTCAAACGTAATATCGTCATCTATGTACGGAGGGGAAAAAGATATCTTCATATTGTGCATTTCAATCAAAAGCCAAATATTGCCCAATTTTTTCGCATTACAAAAAATCAAGGGCACTTAATTGTCCAATGTCAAATTTACGCCTGAAAAGTTTAATTGCAAAAACAAATTTACGGTTAAGTGAAACTACATATAGATATCAAATAAAAAACACCAATTGGCACTATCAGTCAATAATATACGCATAAATAAAAATCAAATGTCATCTAACTTGCTTTACATTGCGCAATAGTGGACGGGCATGGTCTTTCCCGCCCATTGCAACGTGACAAGCCCCCGGCGCTGCCCGGATTCTAGCCCGCTACTTGGCCAGCCCCGCCAAAAAACCCAACCCATAAGCGGCATGCAAGGTTGGATAAACCGCGAATATCCGCAACTTGATGCCGGCGGGCGCTCCACTCCTGATACTGAAAAATGCACCCGCCGCCACATATAACACGGCAAAAATCAACATGAAATACCAATGCAGCATTAAAAATACGGGAAGAGATAATACGTAAAGGCAAAAAAGGGATGGAATCAAATGGCGCAACTTCACCTCCGATTTCACTTTCTTCAGCACGGTGGGCTTGTAAAGCCCATATTGGAAATACTGGCTGAACAACTTCTTGAACGAGTTTCGGGGATGGTAGTATACCTTGATATTCTTAGACTGGTAAATCTTCATTCCCAAGCTCTTCGCCCGGTAATGGAATTCGTCGTCTTGATTGCGCTTCATTTGCTCATCAAACAATCCTGTAGTTTCAAAAATGCGCCGTTTCCAGGCACCCAAGTAGACCGAGTCTGTAAAACCTTCAAACCCTTCGAAGTGGTTCGAGCTGTCGCCCACACCCATCATGGTGGTAGTGGCATAGCCTATGGCCTGCTGCAACGGGCTACCGGGCGCAATGCGCATGCAGCCACCCACAATATCGGCACCGGTATCGGCAGCGGTCTTGATTACCGCCTCAAAATAATGGATGTCATACTCCGAATGGGCATCCAACCGAACCACAATATCGCCCTTGGCCAATTTTATCGCCATATTCAACGCATAAGGCACATACTTGTTAGGATTGTGCAGGAGCTTGAAACGGGAATCTTTTGCGATATAGGCGTTGATTTTCTCAATCGTCCCGTCCGTAGACCCTCCATCCACCAAGAAGACTTCCTTCTCGGCGGGCAACGCACTCGCACAGAAGTCGATTACCTTATCAATGTAATTGACTTCATTATATATTGGGCAAACTACCGAAATCATACTTTTTCCAATTCGCTCGTAAATACTTGAAATTTTCCGTTCTTCTTTCTTCGCACCACATCAGTACGCTCAAACACCAAGTCCAAGCCGGGCTGCAGCATTTTGTCGATGTTCGTTACTATCACCTTCCTATCTTGCTCGCTCAATTCGGCATCCGACACATAATTGATTAAAAAACGGCTCAAGGTCTTCTGGGTAAAATAAATCTCCTTGATATTCGCCGACTTTTCCAATATGGCTCGGGTGCAGTAGTAAAAGGTCAAACCTGCGGCCTCCTTCCCACTTGGCAACCGTACCAAGTCGTCTGACCTACCCAACAGGGTCTTAATGAGCGTTCCCGCCTCAGTACGCTCGAGTGTTCCAATATCGCCTATTTTGTACCTGATGAGTGGGAATGCCTTGTTGTAAAAGGTGGTGACCAAAATTTCACGGTCATCGTTGGTCTCCAAGTACAGTACGGTATCCAACGCCCTCAAGTCTTCACCGCCATGGCTGAAGGCAATGTAACCCGCCTCACTCGCACCATATTCAATATAAACGGGTACTCCCGTTGCCTGAGAAATAAACTCGCGGTCTTCTCGGCTACACATTTCGGCGGTGACTATTACCGCTTTCAGTGTTGGACAAACATCCTTCAAGACGACTTGCCTCGAATTTAGATAGGCGGCAAAATGGCGCACCGAATTGGTGTAGCCATACAGGTACTCAAATTTCCTGGCCTTGAACCTGTCCAAATATATTTGAAGGGTCTCGCTGCCCAAGTCGAAAATGGGAAAGCGTAGGCGGTTCATCGTGAAGTCCTTGATTTGTTCAATTACCCTGCTCTTCCCTGACAACGGTATCCCAAAAAATCTGGCTTGCAACGAGTTGCTCTTTAACCCATAGTTGGCATAGGCATGAAATGCCGACACCCACGTAAGGGCGTGCGCAAATTTGTCTTTTGCAAAATAAAAGGGATTACCGGTAGAGCCCGATGTATTGGCAACATATACATCCTTAGGCCGGTACCCGGTTGCCAACAATTCAGGCAACGGACGCTGGTAGTGTTGCTTGGTAAGTATCGGCAAATCGGTCCATTTTGTGGGTAGCTGGCCACCAACCATGTCGCGATAAAAAGCATTGTCGGCGTAATGATGCCTCACGATTTCCCAACACTTTTCTTGCTGCCAAGTATATAATTCCTGCCCCTTTAAAGTTGCCGACCTGCTAAACTCGTTGGCAGCCGCCTTCATGGGGTAGCCCTGAAAATACAATATGGCTCCAAAAAAATCAATCATAAAAAAAACCGTGTCGTATTGCTGCTATGCAACCAATGGCCGCAACAATGCGTTCCACTGCAATTTTATTTTTTCCCAGTCAAACCGCTCTGCGGACGCACGCGCATTTGCCGATAGCTTCCCGGCCAGTTCAGGGTCAGACAACAGCCTCAGGATTGCAGCCGCCATGGCATCTACATCTCCTACGGGTGTAAGCATTCCGTCCACTCCATCGGTAATCAGATAGGGTATGCCGCCTGCATTGGTGCTGACGATTGGAAAGCCCAAGGCCTGTGCCTCAATCATACTGACCGGCAGATTGTCGAAGTTGGTGGTATTGATAAAGAGGTCGAAGCCTTCCGACAACTCCAACCAAGCCGATTTGGTGAGCTTGCCTGTAAAAGTGACGGTGCCCTGTGGCAACAATTCGGCCGCTAGCTTGCGGCATTGCTCCAAACTACCATCCTTATCGGGCCCCACCATCGTCAAAACGGCATCAGGATACACTTGCCTCACTTTTTGGAGCACCTGCAATGCCATTTCAGGTCGGTACACTTCATGAAACGACCTCACCCACAGCAATCGGGGCCTAAGGGTCGACCGTGTCTTGAAGGTGTAAATCGAGAGATCTATATTGTTGAATATCACCGAATAAGGGATACGCCCTTCATCGAGGACGGCACCCAAATAACCCGACAAAACGATGTTGCTATGACTGCACCCAAAAACCTTGTGGGCCATTTTTGGCGAATTCTTGATTCGCGCCGGAAGGTTGCCGCCGTGCAATATCGGGATGTAGGGTATCTTGAACCTTGTGCACAGCACCGCCGTCATGTAAGCATAATAAAACGCCAGGGTACTGTAGGTATCCACAATCACGACGCCGGCCGTCTTTCTTTGCCGCACTAAAACTGCGGCCATCTCCACCAACCGGAAAAAGAAATTCTTTTGCGTACCGCCATAAACCACATCATACCCCTCGTTTTCCAACAACGGACCCAACGTGTCGATATTGGTAGGGGTATATCCATGCCTGGCCAGTTTATTCCCTATGTAGACAATTTTTTTAGGCACAGATATTACTATTTTTATTCAACATTACGCCAGAATAAGCATCCTCGCTCCATACCAACCGTAAACGGAGGACTTGAACTCTACCGGGCTTCATTCTACCTCCACAATTTGTTTGCGGGGAACTACAGACCGCATGGCCCGTTTAAACTGCGGAAGATATTGGTCTCCAATGACGGGTAGCGATGCAATGACATAGAACACTACGGTAGTATTCGTCCGCATAGCCGCGTGAAAGCTCGTACCGATTGCCAGCACGAAAAATGCGGCGCAAAGCGCCTTCACATGCTGCAACTTGACCCGACGCAACCATACTATGGGGAAGAACGATAACAATATCGTCTCCAGCAAACCGCCCAAACCATGCTCACTAAGCAGCCGGGTATACTCGGTGTGGGGAATGATTTCAAACCCACCATAAAACTTACGGCGATATCTAGACTCGCCCGGACCTACACCAAGCAAAAAATAATCATTGAACATCTTCAAATCGGTAAGGGCGATGCCCGACCGGTTGGATGTCAGCTTGTTTAAATCTGCTCCTTTTTTGCCGGCAGGAGCATTGTTGTCCTCGCCCGAGTACCTACTGGCCAATGCATTGTGGGTAAGGGCATTGGCAGCATTGAAGGCAAAATATCCCGCAATGACTACGAACACCGAGGTCATTGCCAACCTCCGTAGGCGGCTGCGGCTTCCTACGGAGTAAACCAACAAACCCACTATGGCCGCTAAAACCGCCACCAATATACCACCCCTCGAGAAAGTAAGGAAGCCCCTAAATACCAGGAAGCCTATCAACCCCACATTCACGATACCGAATTGGAATACGGGTTTCTTCATCAAATAAAAAAGCGAAATGATGAGGAAACCGATGCCCAAAAGGGTAGACACCTGATTGGAGCCAAAACCACCCGTTGTTGAGAAGTTGGCGGCATTGTTGAAATCGATTTCTTCGAATTTGGGCGTCTTGATGGTGATGTAAACCGCTATGGGAAGAATGGGAAGCGCCCCTATCTTGCAGAGCTTGAAAAACTCGGTCTCGGTCCACCGTTCGCGTGCCGCGAATATCAATAGGATGGAGAGTTGCAATACCCCGGAAAGGTTGAATATCCACCCCTGCAAATCGAATGAATTGACACCCACCGCATGCACCACGCTGGGCACCAGGCACGCCAACATGGCGCCGCCAACCCTGTATTTGGACTTGCCCAATTTATTTCGCCTGTCCAAACTGCCTAAAAGCAACAACACTATGGCATAGTAGAGGAAATACTTCCCCATTTCATCGGGCAGCGGCTTAGACTTGCCCAAACGCGATATGATTTCCAACCCCGGCGAGAGCATGATGCCATACCAAATGCGGTAACTGTTGCCATTAAAAAAAGACACCCCAAGGTACAAGATGGTGGCACCCCACAACACAACGCTTATCATATTGGAATACGGAGCAACGGCTCCGATGGCCAAAAGCAATGCAACGGCCAGAAAGCCGACTTGGAAGTCGCCCTTTGTCCTAAAAAAGGAATATTTTAGAAATTCCGGCAGATTGCTCATTTAATCAATAATATCGCAACGGCTCAATTGCCGCCAATACACGTTTCATATCTCTTCACTATTTCGGCGAGCGCGGCATCTTCCGAGTATCTTGCCTCAACGTGAGCTCTAAAACCCCGAAGGTCTTGTGTTTCCAAACATTCCACTTCGGCATTTCGCATGGCAATCGCCAATGCATCGGGGTCGCTTGGAGGCACAAGGAAGCCGAACTTTCCATCTTGCAACACTTCGGGAATTTGCCCTACCGCAGTTGCCACCACCGTGAGTCCCGCCAAACCATATTCCAGTAAAGACACCGGTAGCCCTTCGGACAACGATGGCAATATGCCCACCTGCATGTACTTCAACCACGGGCCCGTATTGGGCTGTGCACCGTGGTAATACAACTGCGCCTTGTTGGGATGCGTACTTATTTTCCCCACCAACGCTTGCGCATATGCATCCCCGGGGTCAACCCCTATCAAATGCAAATTGCCCATACCGCCAGCGGCTCTATAAATCTTGAACGCTTCCAAAAGGTTTGCATGGTCTTTTTGAGGCCTAAGGTTGGCTATGCATACAAAATTCACACTTGTTCCAAATTCCAGGCGTTCCATCTCAGGCACCGGTAAGGCCGCGTCCGTCAACGCCGCAAAATTATTGAGGAACGATACTTTTTGTTGCGGCACTCCAAGTTGTTCAATGGCCCAAGTCTCAAGTTTCTGGTTCACAGAGAACACATAGCACCAATAGGGTGCCAGTATCTTCAACACAAAAGACGGCCTGGCCGACAGCATTTCGCTATTGCCGTAGTGGTCGTGCCACACCACCTTCAACCGGGGCACAAAACACTTCAACAGCGTGGCCCACACCACCGAGCTGCTATGGGCGTGTATGACCGAAATGTAGTTGGATTTTATGACTCCCAACAATTGGAAAAAGGTGACAAAGTCGGCAGAATTTTTTTTGTTCAATACCACTTTGGCA
>CAIVHI010000492.1 GCA_903905685.1 uncultured Bacteroidota bacterium
AAGGATGCTAACGCATTCTGTATCGGAGGCAAGTACTATACATACCGGGACTTGGGAAAGGCTGTTCTCGACACTGCTGGATTGTTGAAAACGCATGCTCCCCATGACGTTAGGATTGGAATCATGGCCGTCGACAGTTTCGAGACCTATGCAGCGATGATTGCGGTGATGTATTCCGGCAAGACCTACATCCCGATACACCCCGACCATCCCGCCGAGCGCGTGGCCCAAATAGTGGAACAATCTGGAACGAAGGTCATTCTAAGTCGTGGAGCCTTCATAGAGGTTCCCGAAGTTCGATGTATTCAGACCCGTTTTACTCCCGGAACGTTTGATGGCCCATTTCAAGCCCGCATTGCCGAGACGGATGATTATGCCTACATCTTATTCACATCGGGCAGTACGGGTCGTCCCAAAGGTGTCCCATTGACCTATGCCAATCTGGATGCCTTTACGGCCGCTTTTTTCGATTTGGGCTATGAAATCGGTCCGAATGACCGCTTTCTCCAGATGTTCGACCTGACTTTCGATTTATCGATCATGTCTTACCTCATGCCATTGTGTGTGGGTGCCTGCGTGTATACAGTACCCAATCACGGCTTGAAGTTCACCCACATATATGGTTTGCTGGAGTCGTTCGACATCACGTTTGCGTTGATGGTACCGTCGATACTTTCCAGTTTGCGCCCGTACTTCGATGAAATCAACTTGCCGCATCTCCGGTACTCCCTCTTCTGTGGTGAAGCCCTCCATGGAGAAGTTGCGACCGAGTGGGCTGCGTGTATGCCCAACGGGCACATCGAAAATGTGTATGGCCCTACCGAGGCCACCATTTTCTGTATGACCTACCGATTTGTGGGTAGCGGCTCCAAAAAATACAATGGCATCATCTCTATAGGAAAACCCATGATGGGCACCGACGTCTTGGTTTGCGATGCCGACGGCGTGCCACTGGAAACCGGCGAAAAAGGTGAATTGTGCCTTGCCGGCACCCAAGTGACGCCCGGATATTTGGACGAAGAAAAGAATAAGGAAGCCTTCATTTCCTTGAACGGGCGGCGTTTTTACCGTACCGGCGACTTGGTATTTCGAGAATCGGCCGGCGACTACCTTTATTGCGGCCGTAAGGACCATCAAGTAAAAATTCAGGGATATAGGATAGAACTCGGGGAAGTGGAACACCATGTGCGGCAAGTCGTCAAAGACCGTGCGGTTGCAGCCGTCGCGGTACCCAACTCCAAGGGCTTGATGGAGATACATGTGGCCATAGAAGGAAGGGAAGCGATTCCCGAGACCATTACGACCGAACTTGCCGCAATCATGCCGGCCTACATGTTGCCGTCAAGGGTGTGGGCAGTGCCCGTATTTCCGTTGAATGCCAATGGTAAAACCGATAGAAAACAACTCGAAAAACTGGCCTTGTCATGAACATTAGGAGAGCGGAAACACGAGACTTGGATTTCGTTATTGAGGCGGTCATGGAGGCCGAAAAGAGCGGCTCGGACAAATTGAGCTATTGCGGCCTTTTCGGCTTGGATGCCGATGGGGTGAGAACTTTGTTGGCCAATGTGTTTGATGAGGAAATAGAGGGACAGGAACTCTACCTACCCTATTTTGTGGTGGCCGAAGAAGGCGGAGAATATGCAGGAGCCTTAAGTGCCTGG
Organism: uncultured Bacteroidota bacterium; assembly: GCA_903905685.1. Taxonomy (GTDB): domain Bacteria; phylum Bacteroidota; class Bacteroidia; order Chitinophagales; family Chitinophagaceae; genus CAIYTT01. The sequence goes on from CAIVHI010000492.1 coordinate 1,665, forward strand.
ATTGAAGGAGAAGACGGCATTGGCTCGAATATGATAAAGGGCAACATTTTCGGGTATTTTCTTGGGCGAGATAAACTTGCCGAGATAGAGCGAAAAGCTGCCGTATTGGCGGATATGCAGGTGGAGCGAGACTTTAAGGCACTGCAAATAGAAAATGTATACGTTAGCGCATCGTTTCGCGGCCGTGGCCTCACGGGTGCAATGATAGAGCAGCAGATTAAGGACAACTTCGCAGCAGGTAAGAACTTTGAGCGTGTGCAGTCTGTCTTATTGGGCAACAACGGCGCGAGCCTGAGGGCATTCGAAAAAGCGGGCTTTGCGGTGGCGAAGGAAAATAAGACGGACAACCCCGGGATTTTCGAAATCTTATCGTGCGACACAAAAATATTGGTTGAAAGAAAAATAAACAGAAACGATTATGAATGAGCAACAAGTATATACCGACCTGAACAAGATTTTTTCTGACGTCCTCAAAAAGCCGGGCATACAGCTTTCGGCAGAATCGACTGCGGGCGATGTGGAGGGCTGGACCTCACTAACGCATATGATTTTGATTGATACGATTGAAGCCCATTACAAAATCAAGTTCAAGCTCAACGAAATCGTCAAATTTCGCAATGTGGGCGAAATGGCCGCTTCCATTATGAAGAAGCTGACCAAATAATGTTTTTCCGGGCCAATCTCGTTGCCAAACCTGATATAGATGCTGTTTAATTCATTCCAATTTTTGGTGTTTTTCACCATTGTCACCACGCTGTACTTTGTGTTGCCACACAAGTACCGCTGGTTCCAGCTTCTTGTAGCAAGTTGCGTGTTTTATATGGCGGCCATTCCCGTATATATTCTCATCCTGTTTTTCACGATTGTTGTAGACTACTTTGCAGGCATACTCATAGAGAATGCCGATGAGGACCGCAAAAAGCCATTCCTCATCATGAGCTTGGTGGCCAACATCGGGATTTTGGCCTTCTTCAAATACTACAATTTCTTTATCGACAATGTAAATGAAGTGCTGCACCTTGCCAATTCCACGAGGTATTTGCCGGTGCTGCACATCTTGCTTCCCATCGGCTTGTCGTTCCATACGTTTCAGGCCATGAGCTACACCATCGAGGTGTATTGGGGCAACCAAAAAGCCGAGCGCCACTTCGGGATTTATGCGCTTTACGTCATGTTCTACCCGCAATTGGTGGCGGGCCCCATCGAGCGGCCGCAAAACATCTTGCATGCTTTTCATGAAGAACACAAGTTCGACTATGACAACATGGTGAAAGGATTGCGACTCATGATGTGGGGATTGATCAAGAAAGTGGTGATTGCCGATAGACTGCTGTTGGTTACTGACCCGATATTCGATGCGCCCACGCAATATTCGGGCGTAACCCTGTTTTTAGCCTGTTTCTTCTTCATTTTCCAGATATACTGCGACTTTTCGGGGTACTCCGACATAGCCTTGGGTGCCGCGAAAACCATGGGCTTCGACCTCATGAAAAACTTCAACCGGCCCTATACCAGCAAAAGCCTATCGGAGTTTTGGAGGAGGTGGCATATTTCATTGTCTACCTGGTTTTTCGATTACCTGTTTACTCCCGTGGCCGCCTCTTTGCGGCGTTGGCGGCAGGGAGCGGTAGTTGTAGGACTTGCCCTTACGTTTCTGCTGAGCGGGTTATGGCATGGTGCCAGTTGGAACTTCATTTTGTGGGGTGCAGCTCTGGGTGCCGGCTTGATTTTCGAGCTACTCACCAAAAATTTCAGGGATAAGGCATTTGCCCGCATCCCAAAAAACATTGTGGGTGGCATGGGGCGACTTTGTACGGTGTTCTACCTTATTTTGATGGCGGTCTTTTTCAGGTCCAAAACCGTGGCAGATTCCATGTTCTTCTACAAGAAGTTCCTGGGCATACCCGGAGAAATAGGCCGCGTCATCAAGACCCACAAGTTCGGGTTTCTCAACTTGCCCAATGTATACCACTTGGTCATACCCGGTTTTTTGGTCATCGTTTTATTGGAGTTGCTGGAGCACTTCGGGGAGAAATACGACTTGGCCAATACGTTCCAAACCAAAAAACCGGTATTTAGATGGGCGGCTTATTATGCCGGACTAATCCTACTCATGTATTTCGGAGTGTATGAAAAACACCAGTTCATTTATTTCCAGTTTTGACCATGGTAGACAAATTCCTCCCCAAATTGTTTTTAGCCGCCCTGCCCATTTTGGTAATGACGGGGTTCTATATTGCCACCGATCCCTTCCTTGTGGTACACTCCTATCCCGACATCACGCAAGTAACCGGTAGGCATTTGGAGTGCAATGAAGACTATACCACGACGGAATACCTCCTCCATAACAACGTCGGGAAACACATCAATGCGTTCGTTTTCGGAAGTTCCAGAGCCGGGTTGTTTCGCGGTGCCTCGGCTGAAAGGCTGTTCGGGACTGCCAATTATTACAACTACTCCGTTGCCAGTGAGACGCTATTCGGAGTGGAGCGGAAAATCGCGATGTTGGACAACCTCGGTTTCGAACTCTCGAGTGTACTGATAGGGATAGACCCGGGCCTGTTGGCTACTACCGTTAACAGCAAAGGGCACCTCTACAAGAAACACCCTGCAGTGTCGGGCGAGAGCATGTGGGACTTCCAATTGACCAGTTATCTCGATATCTACAGCTTGGATTTCATTACCGGATATTGGAACCTATTGCGCGGAAAGCACGCGCTGTCCCAGTCGGGCGTCCCCTATATATTGATGGAAAAGGCCATTGCCTCCAATATAGATTCTTTCTACAATGCCCGAAGTGCGATGTTTCCATTGCAGACGGACACGCTGTCTTTTTCAAACCCTGTGATAGGGAACGACCAATACGCAATGCTCGATTCCATTGCCCACATCTGTTCGCGGCGCCACTGTAAGTGCTACTTGGTCATCTACCCCTGTTGGGACCAAGTCAAGATGGCGCCGGCAGACGTAGCTAAGTTGGTAGGTTTGTTTGGCCAATCCAGCGTCTTTGATTTTTCCGGCAAAAACGCTGTCACCGCCGATCGGCACAATTATTACGAAGGCGTGCACTTCAGGCAAAAAATAGCGGACTGGATTTTGGACAGTCTGGCAACATCGGGAAAGACTCCTGAAATACGCTAAAATTTGGTCGGGCAAATGACTTAAGGCGCACTTGGGTCCTAAGTTGTAGCACATCTTCTGCCCAAACTTTACTTTACGCAGCAAAGTTTGGTGCTCTTTGTACGAGCCCGATGGCATCGCATGTTTATAGCCTTTAACGCCAACGGTATATACAATGCTCCCTTGGATGTTGGAGTCACACTCGCTACATTCGGTAGGTCTGCATGGCGCTCCTTCGATATTTTGCCCTTTGAGCACATGTGATGCCTTGAGTACCTGACTTTAGCTTTGGGCACAAAAAGTAACGTTTGTGCTATTGCGGCGGCGATTTCGTGCAGATGCCCCGGTTGCTTCATCAAGTAACCTTTTAGCCCCCGATCAGCCTAGCTGCTCATTCCGGCGACAATGCTATGGCAACCGAAGTAAGAAAAGCCAAATCGTTGTAAGGCACATCAATGAAGCCTGCCGTTCCCCACCGCTCGCCCCAACTGTTCATCAGCTCAAATACGCCGCCACTACGCTCGTCGTTGTAACCAACAATACAGGCCGCGTGAAAGACCGATGCGCTATCTACAGTGGCCCTTTCTTGGGGTGAAATGCTCCAGTAAGACTTCCCCCAACAATCATCAAACGATTGAAAATCAAGGAACGACACCACCACTGGGCAACCTGCGGCAAGTGCGTTTTTAATACGTGCCACGAGGTTGGCGGTATCGGCAACGTTGACGCTGAGGAGCTTCGGGGTCAATCTATTTTTTGCTGCGGATGCCCAAAGCGGCCCCACACGCCGGCACGAGCAGGCGTCGGGATACTGTGTGACCGGAACAATGCCATAAGCGGCCAATACGGCCGCAGCATCGGCAATGTGTCCACTCTTGCTGCAATGACGATTGGCAAACCACCGCCTCGGCTTGCAAAGTCGTACCAAGAATCCCGGAGAACAAACCCCCATGGTATCTATGGCCAACCGTCCGGCCACCCTCAATGCTATCGTAGCACCGGCATAGCCCACAGCATAGGCAAAGCAAACTTCACCTTCTTGGTCGGCAGGAACGGGGCAATACCGTTTAAGGCTATATGCAGCAGGTAGTGGAGATGGTAGGTTGACCAACGCATTCCTGGGCAATACCGTTGCCGCATAATGCATATCGCTCAAAATCAAGTCCCTACCGCGCTGTCCCCAACAATTGCTCCCAATTGAATTTATAACGACGCAGAGTAAGAGTGCTGCGAACTTATTCGGCATTCTTATAATGGTTTGCATGACCATGCCCACCACCATGATGCCCACCACCGTTGTGCCCCGAATGGTGGCTGCCGCGAGTGCTGCCACTTTTGGGGGTGCGATGCCGTTCCAGGCTCTTGGCTTTATGTGCTCTTTCATGACGGCGAACCTCGACCGTGTTTCCTCCCCCACTCCCTCCATTTCGAACTTTTTCAGCAGTGCTCTTCGGCCCGGGCTCAACACGCACGTTTTCGCCACCCACATTATTAGGACCCGGTACGGGGGTTGGACGGTAATGCCGACCATAATAACGAGGACCGACAAACATGCTATGGAAGAAAGATATATGCACCGAAACCCGATGTTCGTGATGCTGTGGGCACCAAGGGTTGAACGGATGCCGATAACAATATCGCGGTCCGCAGGATGCCAACAAGCAACAGCCTACCAATGCCGGCAAGCCCAGTACGCGAGCCCAATTTTTACGCGATGACCGACTAATCTTCGGATTCATGAGACTATTTGTTGCCAAAAATAGGTAAAATATAAATGGATAGTATCTCAACTTACCGAGCAATAGGCACCGGAAAAACTCATGAGAAGGCGCGAGGAGGCGAAAAGGATAAACGGAAAACCAAGGAATGTGCAGAAGTTTTCGCGGAATTACCGGCAACCCCCAAAGATTTTAGAGGAACAATATCCTTATAGCCCCAAGCACCACTATCACCATAGCAAACAGTAATAATGCGT
>CAIVHI010000493.1 GCA_903905685.1 uncultured Bacteroidota bacterium
ATCAATACCTTTGACCCACTTAAACAATAAAAGCTATGGAAATCATATTGGTCACTACTGCCAATAACCTTGAGGGGTATTTCATTACCAAGCAATTGGGGGAGATTCGCGGACTTACCGTGCGCTCGCGCAGCATTTTCGGATCCATTGCCGGCCAGCTGCAGTCGTTGGCTGGCGGGGAACTGTCGATGTTCATGGAACTTTGCGAGAAGGCTAGGGGTGAAGCCTACAAGCACCTTTTGGAGCACGCCGCCGCCGTGGGCGCCAATGCCATCGTGGCCATGCGCTATGATGCCAACGAAGTAGACAACCACATTACCGAAGTGCTGGCTTACGGAACGGCGGTTTTTGTAGAGCGGGTGTAGTTGTATCTCCACCGTGTGCCTATCTGTGCGATGGGCAATATGGGGTGCAATTGGCGGTTAGCCCGTTCAATCTTCAGTTTCCGTATACTTGATTTCAAAAAACGGCCTCGCCACCGAGTCGTACGGCGAATAGCAGATGTGGTTCACCTGATAATAGTCCTTATGGTCGCGAATGCAGCCATAGCACCGCACGCAGAGGATTTTCATTGATGGATTGGTCACCGCTTCATTGTAAAGCGCGGTGTCTATTATGTTTTCCGGAAAATTGGAGGCGAGCGAAATGAGGCCGCGTTTGTCGGCCACGGGGCGCACATCGGCAAAAAAGCTGTCTATATGGCTTATCAAGAAAGCCTTGATAGTAGTTTGCGTAATGGTCGGTAAATAGTCTAAAACAAGTTGGTACAGGTAGTGTGCGTCGCCCGAATCGGGAAGTTGAGGCGGCTCGAACACGCCGTCTGCAAAATGCTTGGTGTAGAATTCGTCATTGTAGATGATGCGGTTGGCAGCGGTCTTGATGCGGAATACCGAGGTAGTTTTCGAAATCATGCCGCTCGGCACCAGCAACTCCATCGTATCGGGAAATTTAGGGTCTGAAAAATAGATGGGTTGGTGCCGTTTGATGGAATCGCGCAGTGGGAATGACAAAGCGGCGGCCTTCACCGAGTCGAATTTGCGCAAAAAACCTGCTTGTTCCGACCGCGACACCAGGCCCGTAAATTGGTAGGTCTTCACAGGTTTGCGGCTGTTGCAACTGCAAAACATCCATACCATCCCCATTGCCATCCATGCTGTTTTCCTCCCCATTTTGCAATTTTTACCCGACCAGACCATAATGCACCTCAATCCATAGCCAATATAATCTTGGCTTTGCCATCCTTCGGTGAATAGCAAATGTACTCGAAGCCTTCTTCGCAGCCCATGCAGCCCATGGATATGACTTTACGGGCGGTATCTGCAAGTGCCTCTTGGTATAACACCGAATCCGTAACATCGACGATGACGTCGCCATACACGCCTGCAATGGAGTCTTGTACCTTTACGGGCAATAGGTCCTCAAAAAAACGGTCTACCGATTTTTGGAAATAGTCTTCCACCTTTCGTGAGGTCATCGACGCCGCATAATGCAAGACGAACGCATCATCCTGTTGCTGGGTGCCGTTTTTGGGCAAGGTATCGGGCTCGAAAATCCCGTAGGTAAAGAACCTGCTATCGCACGATTCTTCATATATCACGCGATTGTCGGCAGTCTTGATTCGGAATTGGGATTGTGTCTTTGCGATGGAGCCGGCAGGAATCAGCAATTCGAAGGTGTCGGGAACTTGATTGTTGGAGAAAAGGAGCACTTTGTACTTCCTCACCGGCTCCGGAATGGAGATATCCAAGACCTTGGTGGTCACGGAATCATACTTTTTGGAAAACAGCGAATCGTTTTGTGCGGCACCAAGCGAATCGGCACCCGGCGCGCCGCCGCCGCCCTTGACACCGCACCCTATTGCTGCCAATAAGAGTACCAACTGCAAGTATTTCGACTTCATAATCAAACGAACCCATTTGTATGCGCGCTAAATGTAGCACACTTTACTAATTCGATACAGATTCCTATCATAAATCCTTCTTCATACACACACTCTTCACCGCACCGGCATATTGGCCGAAGTTCGGAATGAGCGTATAGCCGGCCTTTTGATAGAGCCCGATGGCAGGATTGGGTGGAGTTATGGTTTCGAGGATGCAGGTTGAATAGCCGGATGCCCGCGCCCAATTTTCCAAATGTTGCAACACCGTTGATGCCACTCCGCAATTGCGATACTCCGGCAACACATACATGCGTTTGATTTCGACTGTACCCGGCTCATACTCTTTGAACGCCCCACAAGCCACGGCTATCTTGCCGATATAACCTACCACTACATGCTTAATGGTGTCCACAGTGTTGTATTGGGCATAAAATGCATGGTCTTCGCCGTCGCGCTCCGCTAAAAACGCATCGAGCAACCTCACCAGAGACCTGAACTCGGCTTGCTCAGATGTGGTTCGCGCTACAATCAATTCCGATGAAGGCCGTATATATTCCATTGACCAAAAATAACCGTTTCCAAATAATCCACGCCTCCATTCTTTTACGATTGGCCAGCCGTAACGCCCGGTTACCTTCTCCCATTTTGGGGTAGCGCGTTATGCAAATCGAAAAAAGGGAACCATAGACCGGAGCAATGCCACCCCCAACTATGATTCCCTTTCGAAACTCCCTGTTGCGCAGCTACCTACGCACTACCTGATTACAGTTAGCTTCCTATTTATAACGAAGTCGTCCGTTACAATGGTAGCCATATATACAGCGTTGGGCAAATTGGGCACATCTATGGAGATATGGCCGCCCAATACCTGGCCAAAGCTTCGAGTATATACCACATTGCCCTGCATATCTGCCAGCTTTACGGTAACCGGGTGCTCTATGTCGCTATCGAAGTAGACGTTGAAGGTACCATTGCTTGGATTGGGGTAGATGACCACCGGGCCATCTTGCTCTACCAACGATTGAATCCCGGTTGGTACAACCACCAATACCGTATCGGTATACACCGCTAAGGACGCACATCCGGTATCGGTTACCGACAACGATATGGTTTTCAGTCCGGTTGTTCCCCAGCTCACCAAGTGAGGGCCCACGCCTACTCCCGGTGTTGCGGCTCCGCCGCCGAAGTTCCAAGTGTAAGTTCCTGATGCAGATGCAGTGCCGGTATAGGTCACCAAATCGTTCGTGCCGGTTGCAATTACGTGATTGGCAATGGTAAATGTGGAAGTAGGCGGTACAACGGCGAATACACTGTCCAATGTGTAGGAAGCACCCGCACCGCAAGTCCCTTCACCATACACCGAAATCGTCAGCGGGCCCGACCCGACGGTGCAAGTCAAAAGGGTTGTCGTGCTACTGCCTACCCAGCCGATGCCACTCACCGTCCACACGTAGCTTGTAGCACCGGTGATGCCCGAGGTAACAAAGGTTACCGTGCCACCCAAGCACATTGGGCCTGTTGCCAAAATGGGGCTGGCGGCTCCAACACCCGATGCGGGGGTTATGGTTATTGTATCGGCGGGACCTGAACCGCAGGCATTCGTACCCGAGCAGATTACTGTGCCGGTGCCCGTGCCCAAAGTAACGGTCTCGGTGTCTAGACTGGTAACACCTGTCCATCCGGTACCCAATACCGTCCATGTGAGAGCGGTTGCGCCTGTTGCGCTACCGATGTATTGCGCGGAAGTTGAGGTGAGGCATGGTGCCGGGCCGAACAGCGAAATTGTAGGCACTGCCGGTTGGGCTGACGGAGTGACATTGATGGTATCTGAAGGCCCTGTGCCACAGGCGTTTGTGGCATATACCACAATTTGGCCGGGACCAGTGCCCACTGCAACATTGAAAGTGCCTGTGGTGCTGGTGCCAGACCACCCGGTACCGGTTACCGACCAATTGAAAGCGGCTGCAGATGTGGCGGTAGCCGTGTAGGTTGCAGATGCAGCACCCGCGCATGGGGTAGTTGCCGGAGGTGTAACTACCGGGAGTGATGGCGCCAAAGTGGTAACGGTAACAGGGTCTATTGCGAAACAGGCACCAATGGAATAGGAGATATTGGTTGTACCCGCAGCCACACCGGTAACGATACCCGTTAGCGAGTCTACCGTTGCGACACCCGTATTGCCACTGCTCCACTTGCCGATGGTTGCAGAATCGCTAAGCGTAGTGGCAGAGCCGGGGCACAGGGTGATGGGCGTGGGTGCAATGGTGAGACTCGTATTGATCCTATACGGTGCGGAGGGATTGCCGTTTGCAACCACGGAAACCGAGTAAACCCCTGCCGGCATGGCGGCGGGGAGTTTGAAAATGGCGGTATCGGGCAATGCTCCCGTCATAACGGCACCAATGCGGTTCCAATTGTAGGTGGTGGCATAGTAGGTGTTGGTGCCGTTGGAAAGTCTTACTATGGGGTAGTTGGTAGACATCTGCCAGTCGTCGCCGTAGGCAGCACCTTCGCCAATACCGTTAAACAGTGTGCCGGTCACCCTGAAGGTGTCGCAGTTGAGGCGGGTCACCGTGCCAATGGTAGGCTGTCCAGCGGGCAGCGGCCCAGTGCCCGGCACGTATTCATAATATTGGTTGTCGCCTTGATTGGCAAACAATACTGCCCCATCGGGCAAAACGAGCATATTGGAGATATAGCACGCATTTGCAGTTGTAGTGCCGCCTCCCGGTGCACCAACTTGCGTGAAAGAATTCGTCAGGTAGCTGAATTCATAATATTTCGTGGGCGAAGGGAAATGATTTGCCGCGGTTGGGGTGGGCGACAACGCAGTCAGGATGTTGCCATTCGGCATCATGGCAGCGGCGGCATCTGACGCGCCATAGCTCCCCGGAATTGCCGGACCCAAGGCCCAAGTACCGGGAGCCGTACTTCCAGAAGGCGTATAATAAAGGGTAACCGGCGTAGAGCCGATGAAAAATACTCGGCCGTCGGGCAACAGGAAACCTGAGCCCGATTCCGAGCCATAAGGGTCGAAAACATTCGCCGGTGCCGTTGCGTCGTTTATCCAAGTGTTGGTTTGCGGTATATAGCGCTCCGATGTCGTGCTATAGTTGTCCATGAAAAGGATGCTGCTGTCCGGCAGTTTCACCCATACGGCTTCATTATCGATACGGAGGCAACTTGGGGCGGCGGTATAGGTATTGGTTGCAGGGTTCCAAAAATAGTTCAGTGCGGAGCCGGTTTCATCTACACAGGCTTGCAATACATCTCCATTGGGCAGTATTTCCGAATTCGCATCCGACACCACATTGGGGAACGCGGTGCCACCGCCGGCCCCTATCCAGGTATTGGTAGCGGGATTGTACACTTCGCCATAACTGCCCCCGGCGCCATACTCGCCGCCACACACATAAACCCGGCCATCAGGCAGCACCTGAGACGAAAAATAGAGTCGCTCACGGGCCATGGGCGCAATAGTGGTCCAAGTTCCATTGAGATAACTTCCGTTTACTGGTGTCAATCGGTTCCATGTGGTGCCGTAGCCCGCAGAGCCGCCTGTTGATGTTTTACAGATAACGGTGCCGTCGGTAAGCAGCAGCATCACCCCGCTGTTGGCATTGGGAGCCGTGTTCGTCAATGCGGTCCAGCTACCGGTTTGGGCGAGCAATGTGCCGGAGACCAGCAATGTGGACATCAGGGAAGTAATGCGGTGAATTACTAAGTTTTTGTTCGGGGAGTGCATGCGGTACTTTTTATGTGCAACAAAAATGGTAGACCTCATGGGAAGTTGCAGAGAAAAAAACGCCACAACATCGAAGAAAATCAACGGATTGGTAAATTTATGAAAGCATTGTCAAAAAAGAAACCCCATTGCTGAATCTTGCATAAAATTATTTTCGAAGGCGACCACGCTATTACCGCTTGGGGGTTTGGGCCAATTGCCGGTACTTCTGCACAGAGTCGGGCAGGTTCATGGCATTGTAGATGAAGGCCAAATTGCCATAGGCTGCATTATACCCGGGATTGAGCGCGATTGCCTTATAGAGGTATGCAGTGGCACTGTCGTAGCGAGACATCAACCCGAAGGCAGCCGCAATATGGGTACATACCGCAGCCTTGTTGGCATTGAGATAGAGCGCACCCCGGTTGAGGTCGATAGACTGTTGGTACTGTTTCCCATTAAAATAGATTTCCGCCAACTCGTTGGTGGCCACCGAGTCGCGGGCATCTATCTTGATGGCCGCAGACAGGTGTTCTATGGCTTGTGCGCCTTGCCCATTACGCCGATACATCACCCCCATTTGGTCGTGTATGAATTCGAACGATGGGTAAAGGGCATAAGCTTTTTCGAGATACCCAAGGGCTTCGGTGCGCACTACTTGTTGCCGGGCTTTGTCGGCCTGGCCAACTTCCAGACTGCGTTCCAATTCTATGCCGTAGTTGTAGTTGAGGCGAGCCGAATTGGGCGACTTTGCAACATCGGCACCTGCTAGAGTCAAGTTGCTCACCCAATCGGCATTGCGCACCACGCTGAGGTAGCCGTAAACGGTAACCATTAATGCAAGTATTGCCCACGCGGTACCGTTGTTCTTCGTGAGGGTGACGCCCATCAGAGTGCCATCCAAAATTTTTGCCAAGAGGAATCCTACGGCCAAACAAAACCCCACGGAAGGGAAAAACAGGAAGCGCTCGCCAAAGTTGGACCCGATGAGCAGAAACAGATTGGAGAATACCGAGATGGTAACAAGGTAATATACTGCGGCAAAAGCACTCGGAGCGAGCCTACGGGCGAGCACGCGGCGCACCCCAAATACGGCCATGGCAACGAAGACCAGCACTGAGATAATGACAAGGGGATTGGTGAAGCCGGTAACCGGCATGGCATTGTAAGAATAATCGGAAACGAGGGGAAACGGCAGGATGAGGAGTCGCAGCCCATAGCCCAACATATAGATGGCCGTAGCAAAACGTGATGCCATAGACACTCCGGGGTCGGCCAGCAAGTTGTCCAAATGGTTGGCAGACGCCGTATCGCCGGGTCCGTACTTAGCAAG
>CAIVHI010000494.1 GCA_903905685.1 uncultured Bacteroidota bacterium
CGCTTTTTCCGTATTGCCCAAATGACACTTCTGTTTTTACCATTCATTTTCCATGGGAAATCATCAATTCATTGGGGTATCCGGATATTCCGATGGATGTCTACTTTAATTATAAAATCGATACCGATGTCTCGACCCAAGTGCTCTTGGAACTTTGGAGGGGAGCCGATTCCACTTGGATTCCACTAAGCTGGACACCCTACGATTTGTTGGGCAACTGGAAAGAGGCCATGGTGAATTTGCCGATCGCTTCGCTATCGAACTACGACACTGCCCTCAGATTCGTCTTCATTGCGGGAGGCGACACCTCGGGCAAGGAAGGGTGGTTGATAGACAATATCGATGTCATTTACAGTTGGCCTGAGGGAATTTCGCAATGGAATAATGGTAAGACCTTCCCTGTTTCCCCGAATCCAACGCACTCCGGAATCGTTTTCGAGTCGATGTATGCCAATGGGCAGATCCGTATCTACAACACGTTTGGCAGTGTGGTTTTCCTTGGTGCAATAGGAAAGGGGAAGCAGGAAATCGACTTGTCGGGTTGTGCGGGCGGTATCTATTTCTTGGAGGTCGTAAATGTGGATACCGGAGAAAGGATGACATCCCGGCTGGTAAAGGGCTGACCGCAAAATGGGCTGGGGCATGTAGCGCCATGCTGCATTAATCCTCTATTGCCTCAATGCCAAGTGCAGCCAGCTCGGCAACCCTAGCCTTCATGGCCTGTAGTTGGTCGGCACGATGTCCTGTCCATTCAGTGATCTCTCCCACTATCCGCAAAGGGTGCTTGGTTCGGTAGGATTTTGTGGGATTCCCCGGGAATTTTTTGTCGGTCAAATTCGGATCGTTCTCTATGGCACCAGTCGGTTCTACGATGTAAATCCTGCTCGCGCCATCGCCTGTGGCGAGTTCTGCTCCCCAAATGGCTGCGTCTAACGTGGCGGTCAAATAGACAAATGATGCCGTTCGGCCGGCTCCGAAATTGGATTTGAAACCGGGTTCAAGATGTTGCCCGATTGCAAGATCGGCTTTTGTTCCGTGATAGTATCGACAGTTATCCATGTCGGAGGGGTTTTTCATGCCGTTCGCGTCGCCCTAATGGCCTGTTTTGATTGTCTGAGAAATGCTTTTCCGCACGCCGAATCCGGTTTTTATCAAATGCCCTTGCTGAAAACCTGCTGCCGTGAGGCCTTGTTGCGCTGCAACCGGATATCGAACGCGCTGCAAATGTTCCGTATGAAATGCCGGCCCGCAGTGGTGGCCACCACGCCCGTAGCGGTTAATGTTACGAGGCCGTCGTCTTCGAGTTTTCGAAGCTCGGGCAGTGTATAGTCCGCAATCAGGTCGGCATATGGTGTGCCGAACGCAGTCTCGCCTTTGCAGCTCATATCGAGTATCAACTGTTTGAAATAGCTGTCTTCAGGAGACAAGAAGCAGCCTTTCTTCACGGCAAGCGTACCGGCATTGATGCGTTCATAGTAATCATGAATGGTTTTTTCGTTTTGGGCGTATCCGTTACCGGTATCACTGATGCTGCTCACGCCCAGCCCCAAAAGGATGTCGCTCTGTTGGGTGGTATAGCCCATGAAGTTGCGGTGCAGCCGGTTTTCGGCAAACGCTGCATAGAGATCGTCGGCAGGGAGGGAGAAGTGGTCCATGCCGATGTCGAGATACCCTTGTTCTGCAAACAGCTTCTTGCCTAAGATGTATAGGCCCATTTTTTCTTCTGCGGTGGGTAAGTCATTCTCGTCGAAGAGGCGTTGCCCCTTGCTCGTCCACGGCACATGTGCATAGCTGTAGTAGGCCACTCGTTCGGGCTTCAGGGTGGTGCATTGTTCTATGGTATGCTTAACATTGTCTGCGGATTGACGCGGCAGACCGTATACCAAGTCAAAGTTTACCGATGTATAACCTATTTCACGCGCAGTATCGGTTGCGCGTTTCACGTGTTCGAAGGGTTGAATTCGGTTGATGATGCGCTGCACCTCGGGATTCAGGTCCTGAACCCCGAAACTCACTCTTCTGAATCCGATGTCGAACAGGGCCTGTAGGTGGTCGCGGCGGGTGCTGTTGGGATGGCCCTCTATACTGAAATCGTGTGCTGGGTGAATGACGGCGGTTTCCAGAACCGCATCGAGTAACCGCCGCAAGTTGGCGGGGGAGAAGAAGGTGGGTGTGCCACCTCCCAAATGGATTTCCCTAATCACTGGTGCCTCATTCATCAACGAGCGGTAGGTATTCCACTCCCGCAGCAATGCATCGATATATTCATCTTCCACCGAGTGGTTGGTAGTGATTTTCTTGTTGCACCCGCAAAAAGTACACATCGATTCGCAGAATGGCAGGTGGAAATAGAGGCTAATGCCGCCTTTTTGATTGCCTTCGGCGAATCTGGAGCTAAAAAGGTGTTGCCAGTCGGCAGGGCGTATTTCTTCGTTCCAATAGGGTACTGTGGGATAGCTGGTGTATCGGGGCACCGGCACATTGTATTTTTGAAGCAAACCAAAATCCACCATAACGCGATTTCGTGCAAAGTTAGTTCAACGGGCTTCGGTTACTGTATGACTATTGTCATTTTGTGGTTGCTACGCGTTTTTTGGATAGGGGATTTGCATCCTTTTCATAGGATTCACCCTAATGTGTTGCTGCCTCTGCCAGCAAATTTTAGAGTTTGCCCAACGAATATAGGTTTGTTTCAATTCTGCAAAAAAATTGTTATAGTTTCCATGCGGGACTGCTATTTATATTGGGCTGCTGGGTGTTTAACCGGTTTTATGATTTATTTTTGGCTTTCCAAACCAACAATTCTGTTTTCTGAACTGTCTATTCGGGCAGACCACAAACAAACACATACGTATGAAGCAAAAAATTGCACTGATTGTCGCATTATTGTTCTTGGGAGTAACCGGTGTCTCTGTAGCAAATCCTGCGGGAAAGGCCGGATACCACCTCCATTTGAAGTTCACCAATATCAAAGACTCCACCATCTTCTTGGTGCATTACTACGGAAAGGGGTTGCCTACCATTTACAAGCGAGACTCCGCCCGCATCGATAAGAGTGGGAAAGCGGAATTCAATTCCGACGATGCCGAATTTGTGGGCGGCATCTACATGATGCTCCTTTCCGACCACAAAACCAATTTCGAATTCATGTTGAATTCCGGCGATGACTTCACTATCACCGCTACGCTCCCCGATACTACCCAAAAGGGCGAGCCGGTGAAGCTCAAGTTTAAAAACTCCGAGGAGAATGAACGCTTCCAGAAATACGTAGACTTCCTGAAGGATTATGGTGCAGGCCAGCAAAAGCTGCTGAAAGAACTCGGAGAGGCCAAAAATGCAGCCGATACCGCAGAAGTACGCAAAAAAGGTACGGCTCAATCTAAAGAACTGACTGCCTACCGCAAAAACTACATCAAGCAATATCCGGGTTCACTTTTGGCCTCCATTTTCAGTGCTTTGGAGACACCTGAAGTGCCCGAAGGCGACCACTTCTTGGAAGATGGAAAGACCAAAGACTCCACATTCGCCTACCGTTATTATAAAGCCCACTATTGGGACGGGTTCGACTTTCAAGACGAACGCCTGATACATACGCCCATCCTTGATGCGAAGCTTGATGAGTATTTCACGAAGTGGGTGTTGCCTTGGCCGGATAGCGTAGAACACGAAGCCGATGTGTTGTTGCACAAAGCAAAGGGTACCAAGGATATCTTCAAATACACCTTGTGGTGGATTACCCGGAATGTGGAAAACAGCAAGGTGATGGGTATGGACGAAGCCTTTGTCTATATTGTGGAGAACTACTACATGAAGGGCGATGCTTTTTGGCTCACCAACGAAGAATTGGGCAAGTACCTTGACCGCGCTCAAAAAATAGCTCCAAACGTTATTGGCAATAAAGCGCCCGAAGTGAAGGTGCCGAACATCTTTACCAAGACCGATGTAAGCATGTCTGACCTCAAAGCCAACTACACGCTGTTGGTATTTTACTCTCCAAGCTGCGGCCACTGCCAACATGAGTTGCCACTGCTCGATTCGGTGTATGAGGCGGTGCTCAAAGGTAAGGGTGTGAAAATCATGACGGTGGCTACCGAAGGCGAAGAAAAGGCGATCACCGACTTCTTGACCAAGCACAAGCTCGACACCAAGTGGATCAACTGCTGGGACCCGGAACATGTGGGAGACTGGAGGGGAAAGTATGACGTTTACAGCACGCCTACCATCTACCTCATGGACAAAGACAAAATAATTAGGGGCAAAAGGCTGGATCACAGCAACATCGGTAGCGTAATCGACATGTCGGAGCGCAAGGCGAAAGAAAAAGCTAAAGAAAAAGAAAAAATTAAGAAGTAATTTTCCGGTTCATTTCGAATAAAATCAAAAAAAGCGGTAAAAACAATCAAATAATGACGAAAGCGGTATTTATCGGTCTGGTTGCGGGCGTATTTTCGGTACAGGGATTTGCACAGACATTATTTACTTATGGCGACCATTCGGTCTCTAAGGAAGAATTTCTGCGGGTTTACAGGAAGAACAGCATCAACAAGGAGCCCGACATGAGCGACACGGCCCTGAGGAGCTACCTGAACCTGTATTCGCTTTTCAAAATGAAGGTTGCTGAAGCCGATCGGGAAAAACTCGATACGCTCCCTTCCATCCAAAAAGAACTAGACAACTACCGTAAGACGCTAGCCAAGACCTACCTTACCGATGAGCAGGTGACCAACAAAATAGTGCGTGAAGCCTACGACCGCATGAAAACGGACGTGCGGGTGGAACATATCCTGATCAACTGCCCTCCAGGTTCCGACACGGTCGCACCGGCGAAAAAGATTGACAGCATTTACAATGTGCTCCTATCCAAGAAGGCAGATTTTGAAGACCTGGCTCGTGAGCTTTCTGAAGACAAGGGCTCTAAAGATAACGGTGGAGATATTGGCTATTTCTCCGGTATGCAGACCGTTTACGCATTCGAAAATGTGGCCTTCAATACGCCGGTTGGTAAGATTTCCAAGCCCTTCCGCACCCAATTCGGGTACCATATCGTGAAAGTCATGGACATGCACCCCGATCCGGGACAAGTGAGGGTGGCGCAAATCATGATTGCCGTTGCTAAGTCTAAGGGTGAAGAGGCTGTTGCCGCAGGAAAAAAACGTGCAGACAGTGTAGTCGCCATGTTGAAGGCCGGTGCTTCTTTTGAAGAAATGGTGAAGTCTTACTCCGATGACCAATATACCAACAAAGACGGTGGCGTAATGAAGGCTTTCGGTGTGGGTAGAATGACTCCAGCTTTCGAAAAAGCGGCATTTGCACTCAAAACACCCGGAGAAATGTCTGAACCCATCAAGACGGAATACGGCTGGCACATCATCAAGCTGATTGGCAAGGTGCCAATTCCGCCCTACGATTCCGTTTACACCCAGTTGAAACATAAAGTGGAAGGCGACTCCCGCTCGCAAGCGGCACGCGACCATTTCTTCAACAAGATAAAGGAGAAGAACGGTTTTAAGGAATTCCCTGAAGCCATTCGCGAAATCGAAGACAAGCTCATAGCCATCCCCGACAGCGGCCCCGATGCCAAAACGGTGAAGCTGTCCAACTATTCATCGATGGTTAAGCCCGTTTTTGCAATGGCAGGTCATACTTATCTCCAGACCGATTTCGTGAAGTTCTTCGAAAACCTTACCCACGGTAAAATCAACGGGCCCCATATCCCAGTGGTTAAGGACGCATTCAACCTGTATGTGAACAACGTGGTGAACGATTTTGAAGAGCACAAACTGGTTGAGGAAAATCCCGAATTCAGGAATTTGATGGAGGAGTACAGGGATGGCATCATGTTGTTTGAATTGATGGACCGCAACGTTTGGGGCAAAGCCTCTCACGACTCCGATGGTTTGAAAAGGTATTTCGAAAACCACAAGTCCAAATACATTTGGGACCCCGGTTTTGACGGTTCCATTTACAAGTTCAAAAACAAAACGGCATTCGATACCGGTATGAAGTTGTTGCTGGACAAGTCGATGACCGAAGAGGCCATCATCAAGCGCATGAATTCGCAGCCCAATCCCGATGCTGTTTCCATTCAACGTGGACGCTTCGAGTATTCGCATTTCAAAGATGCTACCGAGGCAGACCTGAAAAGGAATAAAATGACCAAGGTAATCTACCCAACAGGTAGCTCAACTGCCTACACTGTCGTAGTAGCCAAGGAGCTGCACGAAACTACGGGCCAAAAGTCGCTGGATGAGGCTCGTGGGTATGTGGTAGCCGAGTATCAAGACTTCCTTGAGAAACAGTGGAACGAGAAAATGCGCAACCAATTCCCCGTAAAAGTTTCGGAGTCGGTTTTTGCAACGCTTCCAAAAGGGCAATCGAAAAAATCGGGTGCCGCCAAGAAAAAGGCGGAATCCAAGAAATAGCGAGGGGCAGATTTTGCTGCAATACGAGAGGCGGGTTCCAAACCCGCCTCTCGTATTGCAGCTGTAACCGGCTTGTGGCTTGAGTAGCCTACTTGGGCGCAATTGGCCTCCCGGGACATCAAATATTTTATCCCGCCGATATTTTTTGTTTACTTTGTGGGTGGGATTTTTCGGAATATTCGATAAAGTATAATTTTTTTTCGTGATGAACGATGGAATCAAAGAAACCTTGATTAGAGCCCTAATGGATAGCGACGAGCCGGTTTGGTTTATGTCGCATCACGGTACAGGGAAGGTCGTTTTTGCCAACAATGCTTTCATGTCTTGGTTCCCGGTAGGCACACAACTCCCTATGCCGGTAAGCCAAATTGAGGGCATACTTGCCCCGTCGGATCGCAAGAATTGGACCGATGCCATTGGTGGGCTTGCAAGTGCGGGTGCTTCGCGCTCTGTCGTTGTGTCGGTAGGTGTTGGGTCCACCGAGAAGCTCGTTCGCCTCGAACTGGGATGCGGGGCCGCCGCCGCTGCGGGAGACGGTGGGGTGCTCGTCATGGCGACCGATATCACAGATGCCAAATTTCGGAATGCAGAAATGGATGGTGCGGAATATTTTTCGGTACTGGAAAATATCCATGATTTATTTTTTGCCCTCGATAAGGACGGCAACTTCGTTTTTGTCAACAAAGCGCTGCGCCAGTTGCTACGTTTGGGCGACGATGAACTGAACGGTAAGAACGTTTGGCAGGTATTTCCCGATGCCAGAGGCTTACTCTTTGAAGAAGCCTACAATCGTGCCACAGCGCACATGACCAATATTGAATTTGAAGATTTTTTGCCTTCGCTCAACCGCTGGTTGTCGGTCATCATTTACCCCACTCCCAGCGGCAAATCGGTTTTTTTGCAGGACATTACCCGTAGAAAGCGGCAAAGCGCGTTATTGGCGCAGAGCGAAAAGCGGTTTCACCAAATGTCCGACAACTCACCGATGTTGATATTTACATTGAATGAGCAGTTTGAACCTACGTTTTTCAACAAGACGCTGTTGCACTTTGCCGGCAGGTCGTCTGATGACTTGATGGGTAGCGGCTGGTTTTCCCTCATTGCAGCCGATGAGTCCTTGACCGTTGTTGGCGAATTTGAACGTTGCTTCAGGGAGCACAAGGAGGTGTCGTTGGAGTGTAGGCTGCATCGTCATGATGGCGAGTACCGCTGGGTGAAGTTCAATGCGACGCCGCAATTGGATTTGGACGGGATATTCACCGGCTACTTGGTAAATGGGGTGGATATCTCGGACATCAAGTATTATTACGGCAAATTGGAGGAAAAGAATGCCGAGCTCGAGCTCGCCCTTAATGAATCGCGCAGATTGTCGGGCATCTTGAACAAGACCAGCAACATTCTGGTGCTCACCGATGTGGACGGCAAAATAACTTGGGTGAACGAAGCATTCACCCGGTATAAAGAATACACACTTGAGGAGGTGCTTGGCAAGAAGCCCGGACCGCTGGTTTATGGCCCTGAGACCAATCCGGAGACGGTGGAGTTGCTGCATGAGGGCATCAGGAAAAAGGAAATCACCCGTGTTGAAATCTTGAACTATACCAAAAGCGGCAAGCAGATTTGGGTAGACCTTCGAATAGAGCCTATTGTACGCAATGGTATGCCCGAGGGTTACATGGCGATTGAGATGGACATCACGCAGCGCAAAAAGGATGAGCTGGCCATTAAGGAACGTACCGAAAAAATTAAGGAATTCTCCTTCATCACGTCTCACGACCTGAGGCACGAGTTTGCCAAAGTCATGATGTTGCTCAATTTGGCCAAGACCAAGGAGAATAGCGTGGAAGACTATCGAGAGCTCTTCAGACATTTGGAAGAACCCATCAACAAAATCAACGCCACTATTTCCAAAATAAACACGAATCTGTATTTAGGTGAAACCGGCCATACGCTGGAAGAACGTTTGAACGAGATGGAGGAAATCCGGGAGATTTGCTTGGTTGATGATGACGCGCTCACCAACATGATACACAAACAAATCATCAAAATCATCATGCCGCAAACCCCAATTAGGGTTTACGATAGTGTGGATTCCGCCTTGAGTTACTTTAAGGTGCAGCCCAATGGCAACAGGTTGGTGTTTTTGGACTTGGTGTTCCACACTGGCCAATCGGGTTGGGAGTTCTTGAAAGAATATGAGTCGGCAGGGCTAACTGCGCCGGTCGTCATCTTATCATCATCCATCGATAATGACGATTTGCAGAAGTCGAAACAATATAAATCGGTATTGGAGTACTTTGTAAAGCCGTTGACGGCAGATACGCTGCATAAGTACATACGTAAAAAATAAATATTTTAAGTGTTCCGGTACACGGCGATTTGCAGGAGGAAGTGACGATTGGGATTATGGGGAAGTGGCCGCTACAGACATGAAGCAACAGTATAGAAACTACAATAATGGCAGTGCAAACCGAATCGGCATAATCAACCTGTGGACGCCGGTCGGGAAACAAGATTTCTATGGAAAACGTATCATTCTCTTTTAATGGCGAAAATTTCGGCCGGATTTTTCCTTTTTATCTGCTGATTGATTCCGACTTTAAGATAGTGGCGCTGGGCAAGTCTATTGCCAAGCTAGTAGGGTTGGCGCCGGGCGCACCGTTCAA
>CAIVHI010000495.1 GCA_903905685.1 uncultured Bacteroidota bacterium
AGAGTCGCTGCTGCAAACCATTTTGGAGGTTGAGAACACCGCCAATACCAAGTTTAAGGAAACCTTCGATTTGGTGCGCGAGAATTTCAAGACCGTATTCAAGACGCTGTTTACCTCCGAGGACAATTGCGACCTCATATTGTCGGAACCCGATAACGTGGCTGAGAGCAACATAGAGATTTATGCCCAGCCCAAGGGCAAGAAACCCAGCACATTGACTCAGCTATCGGGTGGGGAGAAAACCCTCACGTCCACGGCATTCCTGTTCGCCATCTACCTCATCAAGCCCGCCCCATTTTGCATATTGGACGAAGTGGACGCGCCGCTCGACGATGCCAATGTGGGCAAATTCACCCAAATGATCCGCAAGTTCTCCGACAACTCCCAATTCATCATTGTGACCCACAACAAGCAGACGATGGCCTCTGTGGATGTGGTTTATGGCGTGACGATGCAAGAAGCCGGCGTAAGCAAGCTTGTGCCTGTAGATTTCAGGAGCTTGAGTTAAGGTGCCTGCCCCGCAATCGCCGATTCAAGAAAGTAATGCCGTATATGCGCAGGTATCTCTATATTTGCGGGGCTATAATGTTTTTTTATGAGAGAGTTTTTTAAAATGTTCTTTGCTTCGGTATTGGCAATGGTTGTTGGTGGAATCATTGTCGTTATCTTCTTCATCAGCATGTTGGTGGGGCTGGCAAAATCTGTTACGGACAAGCAATCGAAGATTGAAAAGGGGAATGTGTTGGTGTTGGACTTGTCGAAGCGCATACACGAACAGGGCGAATCGAACGCTTTCGCAGCATTGGGCGACGGTTCGGCATACGATGCCGGCCTGTACGACATGGTGAAAGCCATCTCCAATGCCAAGACCGACAACTCCATTAAAGGGATGTACATCAAATTGGCACCATCGCCAAACGGTTGGGCCACGTTGCAACAGGTGCGCCTTGCGGTGGAAGACTTCAAAACATCCAAAAAATTCGTTTACGCCTATGGCGAAAACATTCCGCAAAATGCCTACTTCGTTGCATCGGCGGCAGATAGCATTTATGTTAATCCGTTGGGCAATATCGAGTTGAAGGGCTTTGCCACGGTTTTGGCCTATTTTAAGGGTACCCTTGAAAAATTGGACCTGCAACCGGAGATCTTCTATGCGGGCAAGTTCAAGAGCGCGACCGAGCCGTTTCGTGCCGACCGCATCAGCGACCCCAACCGCGAACAGATAGAAGGTTTCCAAAAGAGCATGTGGGACGAATACCTGACCGCAGCTGCGAAATATATGAATTGCGAAAAGGCAGTGGTGAACCGGCTGGCCGTAACGGGTTCCATCCAATTTCCCGAAGATGCATTGAAAAACCGCATGGTTGCCGGGCTTTTGTACTGGGACCAAGTGGAAAGCCGTATTAAGGACAAGGCCGGCAAGTACTCCGGCAATGTGAAGTTTATGCCTTTGGAAGACTATGTTTCCACGACCAAGGCAGACGGCCATTACTCCGACAGCCGAATCGCCATCTTGGTGGCAGAAGGTGAAATTACGGATGGAGAACAGACCGACAGCCGCCAAATAGCTTCTACATCGTTTTGCAGCGAAATCCGCAAAATCAGGGAAGATAGCCGCATTAAGGCGGTGGTATTGCGCGTTAACTCGCCCGGTGGCAGCGCATTGGCTTCAGAAGTCATTCTGCGTGAACTTACTTTATTGAAAAAGAAGAAGCCCATCATCGTATCGATGGGCGATTATGCGGCATCCGGTGGCTATTTCATATCCACTATTGGAGACAGCGTGTTTGCCCTGCCCAATACCATAACGGGTAGTATTGGCGTTTTCAGTATGATGTTCAACATCAGCCGAATGATGAAGGAGAAGTTGGGTGTTACGTTCGACCAAGTCAAAAATGCACCTTATGCCGATTTCCCAGCCACGCATCGTCCACTTACAGGCGAGGAGGCCGCAAGGATGCAGGCATCGGTAGACACCATTTACAATGTATTCAAACGCCACGTAGCGGCAGGCAGGAACCTGAATATGGCTAAGGTGGACGAGATAGGGCAGGGTAGGGTATGGACTGGCACCGATGCCAAAGCCATTGGGTTGGTAGATGCCATGGGCGGCTTGGGCCGTGCCCTGAAAAGCGCTGCCGCCAAGGCCAAATTGAGTGATTATAAGGTAGTTACCTATCCTGAACCTGTAGACAAGGTGAGCATGCTGCTGAAGAAGTTCAAGGCCAACGGGGCATCGGAAGAGGTGATGAAGGCGGCGTTTAAGGACGAATTGGGTAATGATTTCCAGTGGTACCTAAAAGTGAAGTCGCTACGCGAACACCAAGGCAAGGCATTGATGGAAATGCCGTTTGAATTGAGCGTGAACTAAGGGTTAGGGGGCAGTTGCGCCTGTTGGGTCGAATTGGGCTCAACAGGCGCTTTCTTTCGAGCCACAGCCTTGGTTAGGGCCAATATACCTTTGCGCACCAGTGGGCAGATTTCTTCGAAAGGCAATTCCTTATCAGATGTATACAGGATAAACACGTGTAGTTGAACTTCTTGCAGCACTACCGGGTAAATTTCCGCCTTTTGCAACCTCCAAGCTTCCACCAACAGCCTACGCACCCGGTGACGTTCGGTCGATTTTTTGAATTTCCTTTTGGGTATGGAAAAGCCAATCCTAACCGGAGACGTTTCATTTGCCGCGCGCGGCACGGCCAACCAAACGAACTTCAAAGGAAAAAAAGAACACGCTTTTCCTGTACGGAAAAGCGTGTCGATATGCTGCTCTTTCTTGAGCCGCTCATATACACCAAAGGTACTACGAATGGCTTGGGAGTATTAAAGTTTATTTAAGCCTGCTTTCATCGGAGACGGTCAGTTTATGACGTCCTTTTTTGCGGCGTGAAGCCAATACTTTGCGCCCGTTTGCAGTCTGCATGCGCTGGCGAAATCCGTGAACCGATTTCCTGCGTCTTCTATGTGGTTGGTATGTGCGTTTCATACAAAAATCAGATTACTTTCTTTTAATTTAAGGGAGTGCAAAGGTAACAGGTTTTATTTATAACGCAAAATATTTCTCATCCATCAACCACTAACTTTCGGCTACGGTTGATAATGCATAAAATGCGCTTATTTGAAATAAATGTAGGCACCCAATTGAACCACTACGCCGATGATGTATCCCAGCCAAACATCTCCTCGCTGGTGGGCACCTAAAAGCAGCCTGGCCGTGCCAATGACGCCTCCAAAAATGATGGCCGCAAACAAAGGTGCCACCATGTCTACCGGACTGATAATCATTAAAACGATGAGATTGCCGATTACCCCGCCGGCAGCAGCGGTATGCATGCTCACCTTCGTGAAAATGTTGATCATGAAC
>CAIVHI010000496.1 GCA_903905685.1 uncultured Bacteroidota bacterium
CCGTTTCCCCGGTGTGCAAAACGTGAAGTGGGAAAAAGAAGATGGGAATTTTGAAGCCAACTTCATGAGTGAAGGCAAGAAGGCCTCCGCCGTATACAACGCTGCCGGCGAATTGATGGAAACCGAGTATGCCCTCGAAACCACAAAGCTCCCCGGCGTCATTACCCATTACATTTCGGCCAATTACAAGGGTAAAATCACCGAAGCGACTCGCGTAGAAAAGCCCAACAATCCACCACAGTACGAAGCCGTGGTAGACGGTAAAGAGTTGTTGTTCGGCCCCAATGGGCAGTTCATCAGCGCCAAGCCAAAGAAATAATGCACATTTGCACTGCATTATGAACAACACATTCAAAAATCTGCTTGTGGTGGGCTTGCTTTGCCTGCCACTTGCCGTTGGTGCCCACAATTCGGGCTACCATGTTTCCAAGTCGCTCCCCATTAAAGGTGCGGGCGGATGGGATTATGTTGCCGTGAGCCCCGTTCACGATTGGGTATATGTGGCTCATGGCATGCAAGTGAACATATTGGACAAAAATACCGGCGACTCGGTGGGCGTCATTGCCAACACGCCGGGCGTGCACGGCATAGCCTTCGACACCAAGCATGGAAAGGGATTCACGAGTAACGGCAGGGCCAACACCCTCACCGTTTTCGATATCAACACCAACACCGTTACCGGTGAAATAAAAGTGGGTGAAAACCCCGATGCAATCATGTTCGACGACGCTTCAGGGTATGTATATGTTTGCAACGGTAGGAGCAACGACATATCGGTGGTTGACCCGGCCGAGACCAAGGTGGTGAAGACGATACCCGTTGGCGGAAAGCCGGAGACCGCAGTTACCGATGGTGCGGGCATGCTGTTTGTAAACGTGGAAGATAAGAATGAAGTAGTGGCGGTGAGCCTCGCGAACTTCGAAGTTAAGGCCCATTATAAAATAGGCAAGGGCGACGAGCCATCGGGCTTGGCGGTAGATACCAAGACAAAACGCTTGTTTGTGGGCTGTGGCAACAAGGAGCTTGTGATACTGAATAGCGCCAACGGCGATGTAGTAAAGGAATTGCCGATTGGAGATGGTTGCGACGGCGTGGTGTTTGACCCCGAAACGCGCCTCGTATTTTCGTCTAACGGCGAGGGCACCCTTACCGTAATACACGAAAAGGGCGCCGACGTTTTCGAGAAACCCGAAAATGTAACCACGCAAAAGAGTGCACGTACCCTGGCACTGGACCCAAAGACCCATAAAATCTATTTGCCGGCAGCCGAAATGCGCCCCAACGAAGACCCCAAGAAGAGGCCCACCATGGTTCCGGGTACATTCAAAATACTTATTGTCGAAAAATGAATCGGTTCATGAAAATCCGGATTGCCGTTGCCGCGGCGTGTATTGCCGTTACGGTATCGTGTTCTCCCAAGAAGCAGGCATCCACCCTTCCCGCTCCCGGCGCCGTAATTGCGCACGTTGAGGAACCCGTTGTGGAAGACACGTTGAACAAATTCGTCTTCAAAGCCACACTCAAGGCCGACAGCCTTGTAGAGAAGGGGGTTTATGACCTTACTGCCGAATGGGGCTACAACAAAGCGGAGAGCAAGTTCACGATGCCCAAGGGTGGAGAGCAATTTGTGCCCCTGCTTCGCAAGGGGAAAGACCCTTACACCTTCATAGTAGGCTTCAAGACCGACAAAGACACCACTTTCTACGACTACCTGTCGATAGTGGGCATCAAGGGATATTTAAAAGTCAGGTATTTGAAATCGTACAGTTTCGAGTAGTGCATGCGGGGTGAGGTGGAGGCGACGTGAAATTTTGTTAAAAATTTAACGACCATACGCATTAGAAATCTATTTATTTTCGGGTGCAAAACGTTATTTTTGCCCCCCAATATCTAAGATATATTCAATTTTTAGAAATAAAATAATGTTACCCGTCCGGAGCGCAATAGAACTGCTGCAGTCGCCCAAGAAGGTGTTCCTCACCACCCACCACAAACCCGACGGGGATGCAATGGGTAGCATGTTGGGTATGGCGTTGTACCTGGCCAAGAAAGGGCATCGGGTAACGCCGGTTGCGCCTTCTCAACCCCCCTATTTTTTGGAGTGGATGCCGGGCATGCCGATGGTGATAGACTTTGAAGAAAACCCTGATGCAGCCAAAGCCGCGCTGGAAGATGCAGAAGTCATTATTGCATTGGATTTCAACGACTTCAGCCGCACAAAGCTGCTCGAACCCCTACTTGCAGCCTCCTCCCTACCCAAAATAATGCTCGATCACCATATGTTTCCGAAAGACGTATGGACAGCGGGCTGGAGCATTCCCTCGAAGAGCAGCACCTGCGAAATGGTGTTCGACTATATATTGGAAGCCGGCGACGAGGCATTGCTCGACAACGATATCGCAGCCTGCCTGTATACCGGCCTGATGACCGATACGGGTTCTTTCCGTTTCTCGGTTACGAGTCCCGCAGTTCACCGCATGGCAGCCAAGCTGCTGGAGCTTGGGTTGGACCACTCCCTCGTTCACGAGCGTGTATACGACTCTTGGGGCGAAAACCGGATGCGCTTTCTGGGCTACGTGCTCATAGAGAAGATGGAGATTTTGCGGAAGTACAACACCGGGCTAATATCGCTCTCGGCAAAAGACATGCACTTGTTTGATGTGGGCAGCGGCGATACAGAGGGCTTAGTGAACTATCCACTAAGCATAATAAATATTAATTTCGCCACCCTGATTACCGAACGCGGCAATGAAGTGCGCCTATCGTTCAGGAGTAAGGGCACGTTCGATGTCAATTACTTTGCGAGAACCTATTTTGAAGGTGGAGGCCATTTCAATGCCGCCGGCGGACGGTCGCGGTTGGGGTTGGCAGAGACCGTGGCACGATTCAAAGAATTGTTGGCAACCAATTATCCAGGAGCATAAACACACAGCTATATTTAAACACCAAGAAGATGATAAAAAAAATCATACCAATTGCATTGATTGGCGCCATGGTTGGCGGAATGACTGCTTGCAATAGCGGCGGCGAAACGAAAAAACTGAAAGGCATCGAATATACCATCGTGAAGCATGGTGCCGGCAAGAAAAAAGCCGCAATAGGCGACATCGTGGAATTCGACATCATTGCGAAAGCCGATACAACGGTACTTGGAGACTCGCGCAAGCAACAAGAGGGCAAACCTGCCGTAATTCGTGTAGACAGTGTGAAACAAAGCGGTCAATGGCAGGCTGTATTCCCCGAACTGTGTGCCGGCGATAGCGCGATAGTAACCATATCATGCGATACGATGTTGAAATACATCCCCCCGCAACAAACCCAGTTGCCACCGTGGTTGAAGAAAGGCAATTCGGTGAAGATTTACCTGAAGGTGGAAAGCATCAAATCGATGGCTGAATATCAAAAGGAAATGCAAGCCAAGCAAGAAGAAATGCAGAAGGAAATGCAGGAGAAGGCAGCGAAGCAAGCCCCCATCGACGACCAACTGATTCAAGACTTCTTGGCCAAGAACAACATTAAGGCACAAAAAACCGCATCGGGCATCTACTACGTAATCAGTAAGGAAGGCAAGGGCGACCTGATACAGAAAGGGCAGAAAGTGACGATGAACTATACCGGCCGCACCTTGGACGGCAAAATGTTCGACTCCAATACCGACCCGGCCAAAGGCCACGTTCAGCCGTTCAACTTCACCGTGGGTGTAGGTCAAGTCATTCCGGGATGGGATGAAGGCGTCCAATTGCTGAAAAACGGTTCGAAAGCCACCTTGTACATCCCGTCACCCCTCGGCTATGGCCCACGTGGTG
The DNA here is from genome assembly GCA_903905685.1 of uncultured Bacteroidota bacterium. Taxonomy (GTDB): domain Bacteria; phylum Bacteroidota; class Bacteroidia; order Chitinophagales; family Chitinophagaceae; genus CAIYTT01. The sequence goes on from CAIVHI010000496.1 coordinate 3,807, forward strand.
CAGGTGCCGACATAGGCCCCAATTCGGTTCTGATGTTCGATGTGGAAGTTAAGGACGTAAAAGCAGGCGGTGCCGCAGCAGAACAACCCGCACAATAACGACAATCTTCAAAAAGGGGGCACGTCAAAAAAACGCTGCTCCCTTTTTCTTTGAACCAAATGCCGCCGGGACAAAAATCACCTGGGGAGGCTTACTCAAATCATGATATATTTGTAAGATGAAAAAGATACTTTACGCCTCCGTAATGCTCGGAATGGTAGCTGTCGGGACTGAAGGCTCGGCCATAGCGCAAACAACAAAAAAGGCTGATGCCAAACCGGCCGCCAAGACGGGTGCCAAACCCGCAGCAACCAGCGGTCCCGCCGGCTACGTCAAGTATAAAGGAGTGGCCTATAAAATTGTAGGTCATGGTAAAGGAACCAAGAAGGCGGCCATAGGCGACATCGTGGAATTTCACGTAATTGCCCAAATAGACACCGTTGTAACGGCAGGCGATCGCAAAGGCAAGCACGACACCGTGGTTGTGGGCGACTCGCGCCATCAGCAAGACGGCCGCCCGGCGGTAGCCAAGGTTGACAGCGTGAAAACCGACGGCCAGTGGCCCGCCATACTGCCCTTCCTGGTAACCGGAGACAGCGTACTCGTAGAAGTAGCCTGCGGCACCATCTTGAAGAACACACCTGCAGAGCAGAAGAAGCAATTGCCACCATGGATGAAAGCCGGCAACAAAATATCCATCAATCTGAAAGTGGAAGCCATCAAAACCATGGAAGCCTACCAAAAGGAAATGCAAGCCAAACAAGAACAAATGCAAAAAGATATGAAAGAAAAATCAGCCCAACAAGGCCCCATCGACGACAAACTGATTCAGGACTACCTGACCCAAAACAACATCAAAGCCGAAAAGACGGCATCGGGACTCTATTACAGCATCACGAAGGAAGGTGAAGGCTCGGCGATCGGCAAAGGCCAGACAGCCTCGGTAAACTATACCGGCAAACTCCTGAATGGCAAGATGTTCGACTCCAATACCGACCCTGCCAAGGGCCACGTTCAGCCCTTTGAATTCAAAGTGGGTGCAGGACGCGTAATTGCCGGCTGGGACGAAGGCGTTGCCTTGCTGAAGAAAGGCACCAAAGCGACCTTGTACATCCCATCGGGTATGGGGTATGGTGCACGTGGTGCAGGTGCCGACATTCCGCCGAATGCCGTATTGATGTTCGATATCGAAGTGCTTGAAGTAAAACCCTAACCGTCCAATTTCAATACACCAAAAATGAAGAAAGCCGTTGTTATAGCACTGGCGTTTGGGGCTGTTGGGGCACCCTTGGCGGGGTACTCCAAAAAGAAAAAGAGTGCTGAACCTGCCAAGACCGATACCGTAGCCGCAGCACCGGCCGTGCCTGCACTGCCCCCGGCAGTAAAACTGCCATCGGGCTTGGAATACCGCATCATCCACCACGGAAAATCGAGCCGCAAGCCCCTAATGGGCGACAAACTCGATTTGACATTGGTGGTGAAGGTAGACGACAGTACCGTATTCGATTCGCACACCATGAACAGCGGGAAACCGGTGCCAATGCAAGTGGCCAAACCCAAATTTCAGGGAGACCCGGTGGAAGGCTATATGTTGCTGAGCGAAGGCGACAGCGCGGTATTCCGCCTGCCCGTAGATACTTTGTTGAAATCGGGCAACCAAATGCCCCCTTGGATGAAACCGGGTAGGACATTGGAGTATGACGTCATGATGGTATCGGTAAAGAACGACTCCGAAGTTCGCAGGGAAGCCGAGCAGAAACTGGCCAACCAAAAAGCCATAGACGACAAGGCATTGCAGGACTATTTTACCAAAAACAACCTGCACCCCACCAAGACTGCTTCGGGCCTGTACTACATCATCAACAAGGAAGGCACGGGCAATTTGCCGCAGCCGGGTAATGTGATGAGCATGTTCTATGTTGGCAAATTCTTGGGTGGCAATATCTTCGATACCAATGAAGATTCCACCTTCCACCACCAAGACCCCCTGAAAGTGGAGCTCGGCAAGGGCAAGGTGATTAAGGGTTGGGACGAAGGCTTGGCGCTCCTCAAGAAGGGTTCATCGGCCACATTGTTCATCCCCTCATTCCTCGCCTATGGCCCACGCGACCGCGGCCCCATTCCGGGTAATTCGGTATTGATATTCGATGTCAATGTAATGGACATTCAGACGCAAGACGACATCGATGAAAAACTGCTGCAAGATTACTTTACCGAGAAGAAAATAAAACCCATGAAGACCGCATCGGGGCTGTATTACACCATTTCCAAAAAGGGGAAGGGTGTGAATGCCAAGGCCGGGCAAACGGTATCGGTAAATTATACGGGCAAAACACTGGACGGTAAGGCCTTCGACTCCAACACCGATTCGACCTTCCACCATAGAGACCCCTTGAAGTTTGAATTGGGCAAAGGCCGCGTTATCAAGGGTTGGGACGAAGGCTTGGCTTTGCTGAACAAAGGCTCGAAGGCCACCCTTTATATTCCCTCGCGGATGGCCTATGGCCCCCAGGGTCAGGGCAAACGCATCCCTGCCAACGCCATCCTTACCTTCGATGTCGAATTGCTCGACGTCAAGAATACGGAAGGCGAACTGAAGTAGCAGACTTAAAAATGATTCCACTTACGATACCCCTGCCAGCACGGCGGGGGTATTTTTTTGGGATGGTTTGTCGCTTCCGGGAAAAGGAAACGGTGTACAGGCATTCGCCCATACACCGTTATATCTTGCAAGTGAAAATCAATTGGCCGCTGCCTGCATCATTTCAGAATCATTCTTGCTCGGACCATACATGCCGGGCACATAGGCATCCAACATACGCAGGTAAACACTCAATTGCCCACGGTGGTGGTAAAGGTGGCTCATGGCGAAGGAACGCACCACAGCAGCTTTTGGCATACTGAAGACTACGTTTTCGCCGCGGCGGAGGCTCCACATCTTACCGAAATCTTCATCGGTACAGTTTTCGAGGGCAGCGATGGCTGTCTCGATGTTCTTATCCAATACGGCTACCAATTCTGCATTGGTAGTAGGCGTAGCGGGTTTGTAATCCATCTTGGCCAAATCCAATTCATCGGAGCCCATAGTGAAGCCCACCCATCCGGGCAATTCGGCAACGTGAACGGCAAGTCTTGCCAAAGTCATCGATTTCTCGTGGGGCTTGAAGTCGCCTTTGTCCATTGGCACGTGCTCCAACATTTTGCGTGTACTGGCGGCCTCGTGTTTGAGTTCGGCAATAAAACCTTGATTCAATTTCATAAAATGTGTTTTTGGATTTACGCGAATTTAAGCTGTTTTTTGCAGTGTCGGAATTACTTTCAAATAACTTTTTAAGGCGTGCGATGGAGGCCAGGTGGAGAACGGGAACGCGGTTATGGGTGGCTGTGGGGGTGTTGGTAATGGCAATATGCATTGTAGGTTGCCTACACGGATCGAGAACGCGCGCGGTGGTGATGTTCTACAATTGCGAAAACCTGTTCGACACTGCATTGGCCCCGTCGCACTGCGACTCCGAATTCACCCCAACCGGTAGCTACCGCCATACTGCAGCAAAATATGCGGAGCGGCTACACCGTACGGCCATGGTGATAGCGGGCATTGGCCAAGAATATGGCTCGCTTCCTGCCCTTGTAGGGCTTGTGGAGGTTGAAAATGCCGGCGTGCTGAATGCATTGGCGCAATGTCCGGAATTGGCACGCACCGGCTACCGCGCCTATTGCACATCCGGGCCCGACACAAGGGGTATCAATGTGGGTCTGCTTTACGACACATCGGCTTTCAGTATGCTGCAAGTTCGTGAAATCCGGATACCGATTCCTGCCGATGCCGGCACCCGGCCCACGCGCAACATCTTGAAGGTGCGCGGCATACTGCTGGGCGATACCGTGGTGTGCTACATCGCCCACTTCCCGTCGCGGAAGGGTAAGGATACTGCTGTGTCGAACAGGAGGAGGCTTGCGGCCGCATCCGCGCTTCGAGATGATTTGGAAAGGCAGGTTTGCTCAACGCCTAACACCAAGTTGCTGATTATGGGCGACTTCAATGGGAATTCGGAAGACCCAAGCGGCGATGGCGACATGCTCCCCCAAGGCTGCCGGGCCTTTTGCGATACCTTTGCAGGATTGCAATTGCGGAATCAAGGCTCCTTCAGCTTCCGCGGCAAGACTTACATGTTCGACCGCATCATCGTGTCTCGCAGTTTGGCCAATCAAGGCAGTACAGAACTGCAATTGGCGCGAGCGGGAGTTTACAAACGACGGTTTTTGGCTACGAAGCAGGATACGGACCGGCCTAATGGCGCCTACTTGGGCACCCTGCTAACCCACGGCTTTAGCGACCATTTCCCGGTTGTAGTGGAGTTGCAGCGATAACTTGTTCGCGAGCGGACATAGCTGTTGAATGGTCGATGTTTTTAATGGTGCCCATAACCCCGCATTTAGCGATATTGTCCTAATTTCGGCACCGAAAGCGGTGCAGCGATCCGCTGTCTTAAAATGGAACTCGTCAATAAAGTCATAGGTACGGAATTGTCGCTGTTCGAGAAGAAATTTTCGGACGCTGTGAAGGGTTCCAATCCTTTGCTCGACCGCATCTTGAAGTTCATCATCAAGCGGAAGGGTAAGCAGATGCGCCCGATGTTCGTTTTCCTGTCGGCCAAGATTGCAGGCGGCATCAACGATGTGTCTTACCGCGCAGCCTCCCTTATCGAGCTGTTACACACCGCCACCTTGGTGCACGACGACGTGGTGGACGACTCCATGGTGCGCCGCAACTTCTTCTCCATCAATGCCCTCTGGAAAAACAAGATAGCCGTGCTGGTGGGCGATTACCTGCTATCCAAAGGACTGTTGCTAAGTATAGAGAACAACGACTTTGAAATTCTACGCATCACTTCGCGTGCCGTGCGCGAGATGAGCGAAGGGGAGTTGCTACAGATGGAGAAAGCCCGGAAGCTGGATATTGACGAGGAAGTCTATTTTGAAATCATCCGTGCCAAGACCGCCACCTTGCTTTCCGCGGCCTGCGCGGCAGGCGCGTGGTCGGCAACGGCCGACGCCGCAGCTACCGAGCATTTCAGGACGTTTGGCGAGAAGGTGGGTATCGCGTTCCAAATCAAGGACGATTTGTTCGATTACGGGCAAGACAACATCGGCAAACCTACGGGCATAGACATCAAGGAGAAGAAGATGACCCTCCCGCTCATCTACACCCTCAACAATGCCGATAAGGCCACCAAGCGGCGCATTATCTACATTGTAAAGAACCAGAGTGGAGACCGGGCCAAGGTGAACGAAGTCATAGCCCTTGTGCAACAAAGCGGAGGTATAGAATATACCCGCCAAAAGATGGCAGCCTATAAGGAGGAAGCCCTACGCCTCCTACACCAATATCCCGAAACTCCTGCACGTATTGCCATGGAGGAGTTGGTGAATTATGTGATTGATAGGAAGTATTGAGTGGGGGATAGTTTTTAGTCAAGTCCCTAAGTTTAATTGCCAGACCTACCTAATACTTCACCTTGTAATACGCCGCATGCGGCACGTAGTGCTTCGGCCAGCGGCGTTTGCGCTCCTTGCGGCGGCCGGGTTTGGGTGCCCGATATAGGAGTGGGGTGCGGCCCGAGGCTCCATAGGGGTAGCCAAAGGGACTGGCCCAATATTTGAAATTGAAAAAACGGTGCGGCGCATGGCGGTGGGGTTGCCAAGCCAGCGGCCCCCGCACCACACATCCCTCCGATACCGACAACAAAATGGCCAATGCCACTACCACGCTATGCCTGCCCATCGTCTTCATATTCAACATAGTGGTAGATACCGGCACAACGGGTGGTGCCTAGCGGGAATAGTTTTTGTTGTCGTTGTAGTGCTCGCCGTAGGGGTGGGGATACATGCCGTGCGAGTTTTGCCCATAGGGCATGTGGTGGTGGCCATGATAACGGCGTGGCCCTTGAATAACGCACCCCACAAAACCTACCGCAATGCAGGCAATGAAGACCATTCTTCCAAAATATTTTGTCATGAGTAGCTGATTCGAATAAAGTCAAAAAATAGTGGTACTGCCCGCGCTTAGTACTTTTTCACTTTGTGGTAATTGGGGTGCACCACATAACGCTTGGGCCATACTTTCGTGCGGCTGTAGCGGGAGCCGTGCTGGCGAGGCCAATGCTCGCGTTGGCTAGACGAACTACCACCGAAGGGGCTCCACGCAAACATGTAGCCCGCGCGCTCCCGCACGGGGTGCGGACGGCGCATCATGGCGTGTGGGCGCGACATATGGTAGTGGTGATCGTACTGGGTAGACACGATGCAGCCGGTCATGTTTGCGAGAAATGCCACCAGCAATACCGCAGCCGCAAATTTTTTCTTCATATACTTCATGTTGTCGTAGTCTGTTGTTTAGCTCCTGTGTGCGTTTACCTATATCCTCCCGAATGGTAATGTCCATAGCCGCCATGAAAATGTGGGTAGCCACCACGGTGATAAGGGTGGGAATGGTAGTGGGGCGTGCTCCAAAAATAGTAGCCATAGCTATGGTAGTTGCGGTAGGGGCCTCCATAAGGATACTCCACCCAACAGCCCGTAAGCATGATGGCCAATACGTAAATCGGCAACGCTGCCCTCAAAAACCTTTTCATGGGGGTTAAAGGTAATAATTTATTGCTTCCGGGAAAATTTCCCTATGCCACAATTCGGGTTTATTTGTTATGGAATTTTGTAGCGTGCTTCTAGGCCGGCCCTACTTACGCCTATCTCTCCACTACCAGTTTTTCATATTGCACCATGCCGTCAGGCATCAATATCTTGGCCACATACACCCCGGGAATGCAGGCATCTATGCGGATAGGCGCATTGATGGATAGATTCTTGACCTCCAAAACCTGTTTGCCCGCAATGTCGAATAGCTGCAAACCGTATCCGGCCGGGGCTCCGCCCAGCCTGATGGTGCCCGAGGATGGATTGGGCTGTATAGTGACGGCATTGTGAGCCAATGTTTGGGCCACACGCAGCGGGGGAGTGATGGCCGAAAACGTTACACAAAAGGTATCGGGCACCGGCGAGCAGCGGGTAGTGATGGCTACACAGATGGTCTCCATGCCGGCCGTTGCGTAAGTATGCGTAGGATTGGATAACGTGGAGGTAGTCCCGTCGCCTAATGTCCAAGATATACCGGTATAGGGCGACCCGGTGTAGTAAAAATGATACACCCCGTAGCTGTCTACCGAGTAGCTGATGCCAGCCTTGCCAATTGCACCGGGGCAAGGGTCGTAGCGGTATTTGGCAACATACAGCAACTCTTGAGTAGGAGATGGGTTGCTGAGCGTGTCGGGCCCCA
>CAIVHI010000497.1 GCA_903905685.1 uncultured Bacteroidota bacterium
ATGCCGAGTACAACGGGGTCGCCTTTTTGGGTGATGGGGTCGTACGTGAGGCGATAAACGAAGTAGCTGATAATGGCGGCCTGCATCTGCAACGCCAAAATGAGCGTGAACCTCATGCCGAGGAAGAAGCCGAATGCAGGGAGGCGCAAAGCCTCGTTCTTTTGAAGGAATGAACTTCGGAAACTCAATAAGTGGATTTCGCGCAAAAGTAAGCTGGAATGGGGAGTGCACGTCATAGTTTGTGTTGATGTTCCATTTCTTGCACGCGGCGGAGATTTTGTTGGGAACGGTGTTTGTGCACGGTTGAAGTGCGCGCCTTTTTTAGAGCAGAAAAAGAGGGAGGGGCGCATGTGTTTGAGGACGGGCGCGGAGCGAGTAGCATATCGTCGGCGTGTCCGTTTTTTTGCCTGAGTCATTTGGTTCCGTCACCATCGCATCCCTGTTCCCATACAAGTTATTTTTCACGAAATATGATTCATTGGGAAATGTAAAGTGAGTAAGGTCTAATATTTCAAACGGCGGCACCCATTCTCACGTCGCATCCGACTCGTCGGGGAACATCATCCAAAGCGGTATTTTTAATCCGACGACCGTACGTACCGACATTGCAATATTTACGTTGCCGGAAACTACGGGGGCGATTCTTTGAATTTGACAACATCAATTTTGTCACGTTCTCGCTAAAACCGCAATTGTTCCCGATAAAATATGACTCATCCGGCAACTTGATTCGAGCAAAGGGGAGAAATGATTCCGATCGTGGCGTCTAGGTCAATGCCTTGGCGGTTAACAGGTGTGACGGCATTTATCTAACGGGCAATTGTGCAGGGACGAGCATAATGGACATGCCTACCGGAAGGTTACCGGGCATCCCCTACGTCCAAAAAACTTCTTCCCCGTCGACCTCGGTGTGACAAAGGGCAATAAGTGAATGTGTAAAACTATAGCTAAGATTTGTTTTACCCACCGCCCCAAAAAAGCAACAGGGCTTTCCGAACCCAATCGAAAAGCCCTGCCGCATAAAAATTGAGATGATTAGTGCAACATGATGTTGTAGGTATGGCCGTTGATGGTCACGGTTGCGTTGGCGTCGCAATTTGGGGTGTCGCCATAGTCCAAAACGCGTTCGTAAGTGAGTGAGGTGCCGGTGATGTTAACAGTTCCGGCTTCAATATAGTGGCAATCGTTGGCCACAATCAATGGCGCACCGCTCTCGATGGCGAAGGTGAACACGTGGCCGTTGGCGCGGGTCACAACGGTAGTGCCGGCAATGGAATACATATCATCGAGGATTTCGGGGGTATTGTAGCCTGAAATCCAAGTACGGGTTCTGTTCCCTGACCAAGATATGATGCTGTCGGACGAGAGGTAAATGGAGTCATTTACGGTAACCGTATAATAGTCTTGTCCACTGGCATTGTTGCCTTCGTTCACAACGGTTTTGTGCACTGCAACGGTGAGGCCGTCCACTTTGTAGTTGTTGGAGGTGATGGTACGGGTGGTTCCTGGAGCTTTATAGGCACCATTGAAGGTGACCATCAACTGTCCGCTCCGCGTTTTACCATCAAAACCCGTGCAACCCGAACCGAAGTCGATGGTTACTGTAGTGTCGCCGCCCGAGTAGGTGCGGGTAATAGTTGCACAGCCCGTTGTGCGCAGGTTGGCCCCCGATGCAGTCGCAGCGTTGTCGGCAATCGACAGAACACTGTTTCCATTGGATTCCAGTTTGGCAGCATCCGACGCATAGCCCCCGTTGTCGTCGGCAGACGACAGGGTAGAGGTAGTCGATGATTTTTTGCAGGCAACCACTGCAAGGGCGGCCAATGCGCACATGGCCACGCCCGTTTTAACTGTTGATTTGAAATTCATGATTTTGTGTTTTTGTGATCCTATGATAGCTGTTTGGAATTAAGGTTTAAGCGTTCTCGCTTTATTTTGATTATTTAACACATAAAGCCTACAATATTGCAGGTTAACACATAAAGTAGTTCAATAATTTTTATTTGATGTCGCATCGACCGTTTTGCCCAGTTGTCTGTTTGTTGCTAAGGTAATAGTTTGTCGAATTGAAAGAATATGACCAGAGGTAGGAATATGGATGGTGACTATGGATGCCCTACTTTAGTTTTCCGGCAGGTGCCTGTTAATAGCTAAAACGCATAATGATGCCGTATTTTTGAATTGGGTAATTTCAGTAAATTGACTACCTTTGTTTAAGTGGACGTTGCCGATGGTTGTGCTGTTTTTTGGGTCTGAATCCCGCTCACAGTCTTAATTTTCGTCCACCGCTTTATCAACTTCTCAGCAATGGACACTGCGCAGGCACCTAAGTACAAGCGGGTAATGATTGTCGACGATAACAAGATTGACCGTTACGTCATCGAAATGGTGGTGAAAAAGGGCAATTTTTCCAAAGATGTCGTTCAAACGGAATCCGGCATCGAGGCATTGAACTTCTTGGAGTCGCACGATGAAGCCGGTTGGCCCGACGTGATTCTGTTGGATATCAACATGCCCGGTATGAATGGCTTCGAGTTTATGGACAAATATGCCACTTTCCCCGAGGCCCTTACGTCAGGTTGTGCGGTATACATGCTCACTACGTCCATCCACCCGCTCGATATCGATAAGGCCATCAACAACAAATACATCATCAAATTCATCAACAAGCCGCTCAACATGGCGCGCCTGAAGGAGTTGAATGAAGGGGAATAGCAATATCCATTCTCTGCGTCGGTTTGGTTCATCCACTCATTTCCTCAAGCCTGCAACTATTTCCGCTATTTGTACTGCGTTGGTAGCAGCCCCTTTGCGGATGTTGTCGGATACTATCCAGCAGTTCAGGGTATTCGCTTGGGTGTCGTCTCGCCTGATGCGCCCCACAAAAACTTCGTCGCGGCCGGCGGCATCCACAGCCAGCGGATAGTCATTTGTGCCGGGGTCATCCACCACAGTCACGCCGGGCATGGTGGCCAAAAGGGTGCGCACTTCAGGCAATTCGAAGGGTTTATAGAACTCTATATTGACACTTTCACTGTGGCAGGCCATCACAGGCACCCGAACCGCCGTTGCCGATACCTTGATGGTTTCGTCGCCAATGATTTTACAAGTCTCCTTCACCATTTTTTGTTCTTCCTTGGTATAGCCGTCGGGAAGGAACACGTCGATGTGCGGGAGCACATTGTTGTGAATGGGGTGGGGGTACACGCCATCGCCTTGCCCGCCATTGCGCTGCGCTTCCAATTCGTCAATACCTTTCTTTCCCGTACCCGACACTGATTGATAAGTGCTTACAACCACCCGCTTGATGCCATACCTACGATGCAGCGGTGCCAGCACCATCACCATTTGGATGGTGGAGCAATTGGGGTTGGCTATGATGCGGTCACCGACGGTAAGCAGGCAACCGTTGATTTCGGGTACCACCAATTTGACGTCGGGGTTCATGCGCCATGCCGATGAGTTGTCGATGACGGTGCACCCCACCGCTGCAAACCGGGGTGCCAGGGCCAGCGAGGCCGCGCCGCCTGCCGAAAACAATGCAATATCGGGCCGCGCAGCAATGGCCGCCTCTGCCGATACCACGGCGTACGCATGACCCATGTAAGTCGCCATTTGCCCAACCGATTTCTCGGTGGCAACGGGTATGAATTCTGTAACGGGGAACCGGCGTTCCTCCAAAATTCTAATCATCATGGAGCCCACAAGGCCGGTGGCACCTACCACTGCAACTTTCATGGCCGCGAATTTACTTTATCGACCCTTACAATCCGTACAAATCCCAACAATGTTAACCCCGTTTTTGCAGTATCCTAGCTGCCTACAACCGTGGATTAATTCGATTTAAACGACATTTGCAGCCCATGAAGAACTTGCGTTCGGTCAACAAATACTTCCTTAAATACAAATGGCGATTCTTTTTGGGATTGTTGTTCGTGGCCGTCTCCAGTAAATTTGCCGTTTTGCCGGGCGATGTCATCAGCAAAATACTCTCCCGCGTACAGTCGGAGGCAGGGGTAGGTGGCGATAAATCGGCTTTGTTCCACGATGTCTTGTTGAGCGGACTCACCATTTTGGGTTATGCGTTGCTTCGGGGCTTCTTCCTGTTCCTGATGCGCCAAACCATCATCGTGATGTCGCGCCACATCGAGTACGACCAGAAACACGAGGTCTATGCGCAGTACCAACGGCTCGGCACCGCCTTCTATAAAGCCAACTTCACGGGTGACCTCATGAATCGCATTTCGGAGGACGTGTCGCGGGTACGTATGTACACGGGCCCTTCCATCATGTATTTCACGTCCATGATGTCACTCACCATATTCTGCATTTACGACATGTTGAAAGTGAGTCCGTTGCTCACGTTGTTTGTCTTCATACCCTTGCCTTTCCTCGCACTGTCCATCTACTACGTAAGCCAAGTCATCTACAAAAAGAGCAGCAAGATACAGGAGCAGTTGTCGCAACTCACCACCACGGCTCAAGAGTCTTACTCCGGTATTCGGGTCATTAAATCGTTTGTACAGGAGAACAACATCATGCGTTTTTTCAACGCCCATTCCGAGTTGTACCGCAAAAGTGCTGTGGGGCTGTCGGTTACGGAGGCCATCTATTTCCCAACCATGACGTTCTTTATTGGTTTGAGCATGTTGTGTACAGTGCTGATAGGTGGCTATTTCACCATTCACGGCTACATTACGGTGGGCAATATCGCCCAGTTCGTGTTCTACATCAATCTCCTCATCTTCCCTATTTCCAGCATCGGCATGGTGGTGAGTATGACGCAACGCGCCAGCGCATCGCAAAAACGCATCGACGAGTTTCTGGACTTGCAGCCCGAAATCGTATCGCCACCCGGCGCCGTGACGCCTATACTGTCGGGAGGCATTGATTTCAAAGACGTTACCTTCACTTACCCCAATACGGGCATTACGGCCCTCCGGCACTTCAACCTGCATGTTGCGGCGGGACACAAGGTGGCCATCATCGGTAAAACGGGTTCGGGCAAGTCTACGCTGGCCCAATTGATGCTGCGTATGTATGATGTTGCAACTGGTACCATTGCCTACGATGGTCTCGACGTGCGGCAA